>DAICZI010000330.1 GCA_027311205.1 Beijerinckiaceae bacterium
CCCTGGCATTGCTCGGTAAGCATTTGATCCAGACTGTCGCGGCTGAGGACTGAGGAGTCAATCAGCACGATATCGAGCGTGGTGCCTGTCGTCGTCCCGCGTGAAGAACCACCCGGCGATGCATCGGAGTTTTCGCGCGAAGGACCTTGATGAGACTTGCCACCCGTGCGCATGAGCGGTCGAAGGTGATAGGTTTGTGATCCTCCCCAGGCACTATCACGGTGCGGTCCTGACCTCACCTCCTGAACCGCCGAGTTCCATCGCACATTTGCAAGATGTTCTCGTGCAAAACGCTCTCGCGCATGGCCCAGGTCTCGCAAGTTACGCATGATACGCTCCCACGGTTACTTTCTTCCAAGTCCTTTTTTTGGCCACCCAGAAAATAGTGTCGTGAAAACTGGCATGTATGAAATCGGAAGGTTTTTCTGACAAACCGATGTCCAGCCAAACCCCGTTTTTGGCCCCATCCGTATAGATTTTGGCTCCACCCTTGCAAAGCTTAACGCTTCCTTACCAAAGCCATAAGTCTAAAGTATCAGATTGTCAAATTCAATTTGCGAAAATTCGAGCTATCGGCCCCATTCTACGCGAGTCAGCCCGTTCCGGGCACGCCACGCCGCGGTTTGGCAACCAGATTGGCAAGAGCTGATATGGCACGCCCACGGTGGCGCGAAGTTCAAAACGTCAAAGGCGAGAGCGGCTTCGAGCACGTCGGTGCCCCGAAGGACCAGAAATTCTTCGCCCTGATCAAACAGCGGCACCCGCGCGATGGCGCGGCGCTGTTGCACGCGATCGGGGTTTCAAAACCGCCCGCGCCAGCCAATCCCAGGGTCGCCAGACAGTTCTTTCCGGGGGGCTGTTGCCCGCCTTTGTCTGAAGTGCTTCCCGCGCATCAGGCCCGCCGCGCGGCCTGATATTCGCGCCGGATAATGTCCAGAAGCTCGGCAACCGAGGTCTCCTTGGCGGCGCTTTCATAGGTTACCTCGCCGTGTTGCATCAGCATCACACGGTCGCAGAGTTCCAGCGTCTGCGCGTAATTATGGGCAATCATCACGATGGCAATGTCGCCGCGCGCCTTCAGCCGCTCGATCAGGTCAATGATCAGGCCAGCCTCGCGCGCGCCCATGGCGGCGAGCGGCTCGTCAAGCAGCAGGATGCGGGCCTTTGATGCGACAGCGCGGGCCACCGCAATGGCCTGCCGCTGACCGCCGGACAGCCGCCCGACCTCGAGATCGACCGAGGGGATGTTGACGCCAATTTCCGCCAGCGCCTCGACCGCGCGTCGGCGCATCTCCTTGTGGTCGAGCAGACGCAGCAGCCCTGGGCGCAGCAGTTCGCGGTTGAGGAACATGTTGTGGAAGATGCTGAGCCCGTTCACCAATGCCAGATCCTGATAAACGCATTCGATGCCGAAGCTGCGGGCGTGGTCAACCGACGTGAAGGCCACCGGTTCGCCGCGCACATAGATCTGGCCAGCATCGGGACGGTGAAAGCCCGTCAGGATTTTCAGCAGCGTCGATTTGCCCGCGCCATTGTCACCGAGAATGCCCAGCATCTCGCCGTTCGCGACGTGCATCGCCACCCCGGACAGCGCCTCGATCTGGCCAAAGCGCTTGACGATACCTTCGGCGCGCAGCGCAGGGGGGTTCGGAGTCTGGCTCATTGCGGCCGCATCCCGCGGCGACCCGCCATATAGATGTTGGTGATCATGGCGATCAGGATGGCGGCGCCGATGATGATGTCAAACGCGAAAGCATTGATGCCCTGCAGGGTGAAGCCGTCCTGCAACACGCCCAGCACAATGCCGCCCACCAGCCCGCCGACGATCGTGCCAGCCCCGCCGGCAATCGCGGTGCCACCGATGACGCCGGAGGCAACCCCAAGGAACATGATGTTGCTGCCACCGGCCAGCGGGTCCGTTGAACCAATCCGGAAAGCTTCGACGATGCCGCAAAATCCACCCAGAGTGCTGGTCAGCATGAAATTGCCAATCTTGATGCGATCAATGTTGATGCCAGCCTCAGCTGCCGCGATGATATTGCCGCCAGTCGCAATCGTGTGCAGGCCCCAGCGGGTGTTGCGCAACACGACATGCATCACCGCCACCACCGCCAAAGCCCATAGGAATTCCGCGTAACCCCATTGCCCCATGATGGCCGTCAGCGTCGGCCCTCCCGGCGTGTCGGCAGGAAATCCGCGCGAGAGCGTCAGCGTGACGCCGGTAATGAGGAACAGCATGCCGAGCGTCGTGATGAAGGACGGCACATGCAGGTAAACCGTGATCAAGCCAATGGTCAGGCCCACCAGGGAACAGACCAGAAGGGCCACAGCCATCGCCGCCACAACGGGCAATCCAGCCTTGGCTGCAAATTCCATGATGAAGGGGGCCAGCGCGTAAAGCTGGCCCACCGAAAGGTCGATCTCGCGGCAGATCAGGAGCATGATCTCGCCGCAGGCGATGATCACCGGAGCGGCCACAAACTGCGACAGGGTCTGCAGGTTGAGATTGGTCAGAAAATTGGCGTTCGTGGCCTCGAAATACACGACAAGGCCCAGGGCAACCAGCACGATGCTGCCCTCTGGGCGCATCAGCAACTGGCGCAACACGGCGACCAAGGCGCGGCGCGGTTGCGCCACGCCTGCCGATGTCAGGGATTTGGAATCTTGCACGGGAATCAGCCGCCGATCTTGCCACTGCGCGGCACGATCAGTGGCGTACTGGCACTGCCCTCATAGCGCGTCTTGGTGTTGAGGTAGGCGGCGACCGAATCCTTGGTGACAAACTTCAGGCCAGTGTTGACGTCCGCCGGCCCGGCGAGACCGCCCGAGGCCTTGAACATGAACATTTCCATCAC
>DAICZI010000331.1 GCA_027311205.1 Beijerinckiaceae bacterium
GCGGTGCAGATCAAACAGCAACTCGCTGCGCACCCGGCCCGAAATCTCGACATCATCGACATAGCAATAAAAATCGAACTTGACGCTGCTTCCGGCAATGTCGGCGAAGATCACGCTGGGTGCCGGGATGCGCAGCACCTGCGATTGCGCGCGGGCGCAGGCGATCAGCAGGTCATGCACCTCGTCAAGCGGCGAATCCATGGCTAGTGTCAGGCCGATCTTGATGCGCCCGATCTTGTCGTGGCGCACCCAGTTTTTGACGACTTCCGCGACCAGACTGGAATTGGGCACAATGACGGTGAGGCGGTCAAAAGTCTCGATTTCGGTGGAACGCACATTGATGCGACGCACAAAACCCTGATCATCGCCAACAACAATCCAGTCTCCCTCCTGAATCACCCGCTCCCACAGCAGGATCAGCCCGGAGACAAAATTATTGACGATGGATTGCAGGCCAAAGCCGATACCAACCGACAAGGCACCCGCCACCAGCGCCAGCCGGGCAAAATCGAGGCCCATCTGGCCGAGCCCAAGGCCCACGGCGATAATGAACCCAATATAACCAAGGCTGGTGCGGATCGAGGTGCGCAAGCCGCGATCAAGCTTGGTTGCAGGCAAGAATTTAAGATCAAGCCAGCGTTGGAACGTCCGGGTCAGCGCCAGGGTAATGCCAAACAGCGCCAGCGCCACCAGGATGCGCGACGGCGATATCATCACGCCGCCGAGGTTGAACCCGAAATAGGCGGCCTGCAATGTTTGCTGGAAACTGTCCGATTGGATGCCGAGCGGCGAAAGCAGCGCAACAAGCGCCAGCCCATAAATCGCCAGATGTGTGATGCCCGATGCCAGCACCGCGCCCTGCCGCAAGGCCGATTCGCGCATGCCCAGATTGAGCATGATCGCCGCCCCCAGCCGATCTTTGGGCTGCAACGTGGTTTCCAGAAGATCGGCGGCGACTGCGCGCAAGAGAAAGGCCGCCGCAACAATCAGGCCGATGCGGAAACTTTGGTCGCTGACGAAGGCCGCAAACGCGACAAACCCCCCGATCAGCGCGATCCCAATCATGCCGACCGCAACCCACAACACCAGCCGCAGCGGCTCAAAGAAATTATTGATGGTGGTAGCGCGCGCTTCGCCGCTGGCGGCTGGGCTGATTTGGCGCAGGGTCGTCCCCAAAACCGCCGCAAAAGCCAGGGCTCCGAGTGCCGAAATGGCGACCGTGACCGACAAGTCTGCCGAAATGGCGTCGGCAATGACGGCCAGCAGGTGTGACAGTCCGAGAATCAGCGCCATGAGCAGGACGCGGGCGCTGATGAGGCGAGCACCAGCCTGCGTGAAATTGATCATCCGCCAGCGATCCTGGCGCGGGCTCAGAAGGGCCTGGGCCAAGGCGCCAACAAAGGTCACGCGCAGCACCAGCCCGACAAAGGCCCGTAAAATCGGATCAATGCGCGATTCGGTGAGATGAAAGGTGTTCAGCAGCAGCCGCGCAGCGAAAATATAGGCGACCGGAACCGCAATGATCAGCAGTGCGGTGGCAAGCGCGGAGGCAGATTTGCGCAGGCCTGCCGGAGCGGTCGCGCTGGCCGCCCCCCACCGCAAACGCGGTTGCAGGATTGTGGTGAGGGCGCGCGTGCCCAGAAGCCCCAGAACCAGCAGCAGGATCAGCGGGCCACCAAATTTGCCAAGATTATCCGAAAGCGCATCAGTCCAGTCGCTGACGAGAAAGCCAAAAGCACGCATATCGCCGGGCGCGTCGGCGGCAACGCGCATCCAGAGGCGCGGTTGCAGCACAGAATAGGATTGCGCAAACAGCCTGTTGGTGAACAGGCTGTTGCGCCGTTCCTGCACGATGCGGCTGGTCTGGCCAATCTCGACCTGCAACGCGTTGGCGCGCTTCAGCAGCGAATCAAGTTTGGCATATTCCTTCTGCTGGCTTTCACGTTCGCTGGTCAGCGCGGTCGCTGCCTCGGAGGGTGCCGCTGGAGCTACCGCCGCACCAGCCGGCGGCTTCCCGGCGGGGGCCGCTGCAGGGGCAGGAGCCGCAGGCGCGGCTAGAACAACAGGCGCAACGGGCGCAAGCTGGGCCAGCCGGGATGTTACTGCCTTCAGTTCCGGCGAAGTCGCGGTGATAATGGCTGCGGTTTGAGTCGAGAGGCCGGTCAATTGCCCTTGCAGCGCCACCAGCGCACTCTCGTTGAGATCGGTGCGCTTCAGACTCGCCTCAATCGTGTCGAGCGCACTGCGGATGGTATCGAGCTGCTTGTCGGGCGTCGATTCAGCAAAGGCGCCCGCCCCGGCGGCAGCAAAGGCCAGCACCAGCAGCAAGGCCACCAGACGGGCAAGCCACGCACGATGCCATGGGTGCGTCAGGTGGGGATGGTTTTTGCTCAAGGCACGGCTCCAGCCGGGCCCGTCCCGGTTGAAGCCCTTATAGAGATTGTCGCCACGAATCTGAAGCCCGCAACGGCGTCCTCACGCCGCACAAGCCATGAAGCCCTTCTGCAATTCGTCCTTTTTCAAGTCCTTGCCGATGAAAACAATGCGGCTGATGCGCTTTTCATCAGGCCTCCACGCCCGTTGGGTATCGCCTTCAATCATCATGTGAACGCCCTGAAAAACGTAGCGTTTATCTTCACCACGCATCGACAGGATGCCCTTGGAGCGCAGGATCGACGCGCCATCACGTTGCAGCACGTCATTGATCCACGGCATGAATTTGGCAGGCAGCACATCGCCCTCGATGGTGAGCGACAGCGACTGCATGTCCTCATCATGATAATGTTTCAGGCCATGATGGTGGTGATCATGATCATGATCATGATCATGATCATGG
>DAICZI010000332.1 GCA_027311205.1 Beijerinckiaceae bacterium
TATGATGGCTTTGCCCTTGAGCGCGCCCTTGTGATCAATCTGGCGGCAGATGCCCGATATTTGGGCGTCGAAATGCAGGTGTTCGGACGCCGCTTCATGGGCGAGACCCTGCAATCGGGTTCATGGCACGACAGCATCATGCTGTATCGTGAAAAAGCGCTCATCCTCAATGACCGGGTGCGGCTGGAGGGAGCGATCGAAGCGCATTTGATGCGCTCCGCCATTGCAGACGGGGCGGTGGCGCTCGCGACGCTGATCATGGCGGGGCCAGACGCCACTGCGCATCTGGACGGATTGCGTGAAATCCTGCACCATGATGGCGTCAAGGGGGGCGCGAGCCTGGTGGATGGCGTGCTGGTCGCCCGCGTTCTGGCGCGTTCCTTGCATGACTTGCGCGGCACCATCATGGCTGCGCTAGTATTTTTGCGCGACGGGCGGCCCCTGCCGCGCGTATGGCAGGGGTAGAGACGGAAGACCACCATGAATCTGACGCCGCGGGAAAAAGACAAATTGCTGGTTTCAGTCGCGGCCATGGTGGCCCGCGGTCGATTGGCGCGCGGCGTCAAGCTCAATTATCCCGAAGCCATCGCGCTGATCACCGATTTTGTTGTCGAGGGCGCGCGTGATGGTCGTCGCGTAGCCGATTTGATGGAAGCGGGCGCCCATGTGGTGGCGCGCGCGCAGGTGATGCCGGGAGTGGCCGAAATGATCCATGATGTGCAGGTGGAAGCAACTTTTCCTGACGGCACCAAGCTTGTCACCGTTCATGAGCCTATCCGATGAGCGGCCCCATGATTCCCGGCGAGATCATTGCCGCTGAAGGTGAAATTGAGCTGAATGCGGGCTGCAAGCGCACTGTGCTGAGCGTGTCCAACACTGGTGATCGCCCAATCCAGGTTGGCTCCCATTACCATTTTGCCGAAACCAATGCGGCGCTGGCCTTTGACCGCGCGGCAGCACAGGGACAGCGGCTCGACATTGCCGCAGGCACCGCCATCCGTTTCGAGCCGGGGCAAAGCCGCGAGGTGACACTGGTACCCTATGCAGGCAAACGCAGCGTTTATGGCTTTCGTGGCCTGACCATGGGCGCGCTGAAATGACCGGCGCGCCCCGTCCTGCATCCACGTCAACGCGCTAGAGGCTCCGATGGCAACCCGAATTTCCCGTGCCGCCTATGCTGACATGTTCGGCCCCACCGTTGGCGACCGTGTGCGCCTCGCCGATACCGCGCTGCTGATCGAGATCGAGAAAGACTTCACCACCTATGGCGAGGAGGTGAAATTCGGCGGCGGCAAAGTCATCCGCGATGGCATGGGCCAATCCCAGGTGACCAATGCGGCGGGCGCGGCCGATACGGTCATTACCAATGCCGTCATTGTCGATCACGGCGGCATCATCAAGGCTGATGTGTCATTGCGCCATGGCCGCATTGCCAAAATCGGCAAGGCGGGCAATCCCGACATTCAGCCCGGCGTTGACATCATCATCGGGCCGGGCACTGAAATCATTGCTGGCGAGGGCAAAATCCTCACGGCGGGCGGCATCGACAGCCATATTCACTTCATTTCCCCGCAGCAGATCGAGGAGGCGATTGCCTCCGGCATCACCACCATGGTCGGCGGCGGCACCGGGCCGGCTACCGGCACGGCAGCGACCACCTGCACGCCGGGGCCGTTTCATTTGTGGCGCATGTTGCAGGCCGCCGAAGCCTTTCCTGTGAATCTGGCCTTTGCGGGCAAGGGCAATGCCTCGCAGCCTGCCGCACTCGAAGAAATGGTGCGGGCTGGCGCTTCTTCGCTGAAACTGCATGAGGATTGGGGCACGACCCCCGCCGCCATCGACTGCTGCCTTTCGGTCGCTGACCGCTTTGATGTGCAGGTGATGCTGCATTCCGACACGTTGAACGAAAGCGGCTTTGTCGAAGATACCATTGCCGCCTTCAAAGGCCGCACCATCCATGCCTTCCACACCGAGGGTGCGGGCGGTGGCCATGCGCCGGATATCATCAGAATCGCCGGTTTTGCCAATGTGTTGCCGAGTTCGACCAACCCGACGCGGCCCTATACCGTCAACACGCTCGATGAGCACCTTGATATGCTGATGGTCTGCCATCACCTCGATGGCGCGATCCCCGAAGACATCGCCTTTGCCGAAAGCCGCATCCGCAAGGAGACCATAGCCGCCGAGGACATCCTGCACGATCTTGGCGCGCTGTCGATGATGTCGTCTGACAGTCAGGCCATGGGCCGCGTCGGCGAAGTGATCATCCGCACCTGGCAGACAGCCCACAAGATGAAGGTGCAGCGCGGCGCGCTGAAGGGCGATGGCGCTGCCGATAATGCGCGGGTGAAGCGCTATATCGCCAAATACACCATCAACCCGGCCATTGCGCAGGGCATGGCGAGGGAGATTGGCTCGGTTGAAGAGGGCAAGCTTGCTGATCTGGTGCTGTGGTCGCCAGCCTTCTTCGGAGTCAAACCCGATATGGTGCTGAAAGCCGGCTCCATCGCCTATGCGGCAATGGGCGACCCCAATGCCTCGATCCCGACGCCGCAGCCCGTGCATTACCGGCCGATGTTCGGCGCTTTTGGCCGGGCTCTGGTGGAATCCTCTTTGCTTTTTGTCTCCAAGGCGGCGCTTGATGCCGACCTTGGCAAAAAGCTCGGTCTCACCCGGCAACTGGTGGCCGTGGAGAACACGCGCAGTGGCATCTCCAAGAAGTCCATGATCCACAATGACGCCACGCCCCATATCGAGGTTGATCCCGAAACCTATGATGTGCGCGCCGATGGCGAACTTCTGGTTTGCGAGCCCGCCGAGGAATTGCCCATGGC
>DAICZI010000333.1 GCA_027311205.1 Beijerinckiaceae bacterium
GTTACGGTTTTCGGCGGATCGGGTTTTGTGGGGCGAAACGTGGTGCGCGCGCTGTGCAAGCGCGATTTCCGCGTCCGGGTCGCGGTGCGGCGGCCGGAACTGGCCGGGCACCTGCAGCCGCTCGGCAATTTGTTGACGGCTCTCGGTGAGTTCGCGATGCAACTGGCGCATGGACAGCTTGGCAAGGCGCGGGTGCGTCAGCGTGTGCACGCCAATGGTGCAAAGGCCGTGACGGCTGATCGCGGCCAGCCCCTCCCAATCCATGCATAATTCCCGCACCAGCGCAGCACTGTCGCCGCCAGCCTCCGCCAGGAGTTGCCCTGTCCCGGCGAGCAATTCGGCCTCGCTGCCAGCCCGCAGCGCCCAATAAACCTTGGCGAAGGCCGCCTGTTTCTCGCTCAGGGTGACGGCGGGCAGATCAAGATCGCCCTGCGGCGCCGAACACCGCACACGGTTCAAGTGGCGGATCGCCACCTCCAGCTCCAGCCACCACAACCGCGCCGTGCCATCGGCAAAGCCCGTGGCCGCATAAAGCGTAAACGGGACACCATGGCGTTCAAGCACCGGCAACGCATGTTCGGCATTGTCGCGATAGCCATCATCGAAGGTAAAGACCGCAAAGGGCCGCTGGCCTTTGGGCTTGGGCCGGTTCAGCCGCTCTGTAGCTTCGTCAAGGCTGATGATGTCAAACCCCGCGGCGCGGGTTTCGAGAATCACCTTTTGCAAGAACTGCGGAGTGATTTCCAGAATGTGGTTCGGAGCAAAAGCCTGGCCCTGCCAGGGCCGCACATGATGAAACATCAGCAGCGCACCGCGCCCGCGGGCAAAAGGCCGCAGCAAGCGCGCCGCACCAGAAAGCGACAGGGCGCCGAGGCCCGCAGCTATCAACTTGTGGCGTGCATCCATCGCTGCCTTTCCGCCACTTCGGGCCGAAAAATTATTTTCTAATCCCGACGCACCATTGCATCATTTATTTTCTTTTCCGTTTCATATTGGCTCAGAGCGTACACAGCCCATATCGTCGCCGGGATCCATCCAAGCAAAGAAATTTGCAGCAGCAGGCAAAACAGGCCGGTGAATGGGCGACCAATGGTGAAAAAAGTGAGCCAAGGCAGCAAAAAGGCGATCAGCAGGCGCATGACTCAACTCCAGTTCAGATATTATGCTTGCCCATGGCAGCCGCAGCCTGAATCTTGCACGAACAATAGCAAGGTTCAACCAAAATGAACGGGGATCGCCTCATGTCTCTCGGCGGCACGCTGGACGGTGTCGCAACGCAGCCGGCTGCCATGCCATTCAGCCGCCTCGAAATCCATGCAGATTTCGAGGGTGCAGCGAGCGCTTGGGCGCGCCTTGCTGCCCATGCGCCTGCGTCATGGTATCAGACACGGCATTGGGCCAGCGCCTGGTGCGCCAGCGTCGGCAAAGCCAACCGCGCCAAGCCGCAGATTATCGTCGCCTATGATGCCGATGGCGAGCCCTGCCTGCTGCTGCCGCTGGTGGTGATGCGCAAGGGCCTGCTGAACGAGGCGCAATTTTGCGGGGGCAAGGACTCGAATTTCAACCTGCCGCTGTTTCGTCCGCAAGACCGCTGGGACAGAGCCTCCATCCGCCTGTTGCTGCGGCAGGCCGCAGCGCAGTTGCGCCCGCGTCCCGACATATTCGCTTTGCTCAACCAGCCAGGACAATGGGACGGCGCATTGAACCCGATGGCGATGCTGACGGCGCAGCCAAGCCCGAGCTTTGGCCATCGCGGCACCTTGTCACGCCAAAGTGACGTGCTGCTGGCGGAGCGGCTCTCGTCCGATCATCGCAAGAAACTGGCGCGCAAATTTCGCCGTCTCAATACGCTTGGCCACACGCACTGCGCCTTTGCGGAAAGCCGCGCGGAGATTGAGGCGGCCATCAGTGCCTTTTCGGCGCAAAAGGCCGAACGGCTGCGGCAAATGGGGGTCGTCGGCCAGTTTGAGGATGACCGCACGCCAGATTTTCTGCGCCGCCTTTCGATTCCCACCCAGGATGGCGAACCGGCCAGGATGCGCTGGGCGACCTTGATTGTCGGCGATCAGATTGTCGCCACTTACGGCGGCGGAATCCATCGCGGGCAATTTCAGGCCATGGTCAATTCCATGAGCCTCGACCCGATAATCGCCAGATCAAGCCCCGGAGAATGCTTGCTGAACTGGCTCGTGACCCGCTGCTGTGAGGACGGCTTGAGCCGGTTTGATCTGGGCACGGGCGAAGGCGGCTACAAGACGCTTTACTGCCCGACGGCTGAACCGCTGTTTGACAGCATCGTCCCCGTCAGTTCCGCAGGCGCGCTCGCCGCTGTCGCGCGACGCTCAATTCTGCGCGCCAAACGCATGATCAAGCAAAATGAAGTGCTCTGGGCAGCGGCCCGCAAAATCCGTAGCTACCGCGCGCCAAAGTCCGGCGGCGCGGCGTCAGGCTGAGCTGCCCCGCCGCGACCTTGCCGGCACAGCGCTGGCGCGGGCCAGCAGCACAGGCCCGGCACCCCAATGGGCAAACCGCGCTTTGGCGCGACTGACCATCGCACCATCAAGCTCATCGGCATCCATCACGATGACATAATTGGCCAGGGGTGCCAGTTCGGCAGCTTTGAGGCCATCAGTCGCGACCCGGCAAAACAGCAGCAGGTGCTCATAACTCTCGCCCAGCACGTCAAGCACTTCATCAAGCCCTTCGCGCCCTGCAAACGCGGCATGGCCATAGCCGATCACATGCAGACGGCTTTGCGGATCGCGGTGGATGACCTCGGCATAGGTGGCGCTGCCTTCGACCAAGTCGGTGAAACCGGGCGCATCATCGTGC
>DAICZI010000334.1 GCA_027311205.1 Beijerinckiaceae bacterium
CGGAAGATTACTTTGCGGCAACTTCAAGTCATTTTCAGGGGCATCACGAAATATCTCCGTGTCATCCTGTTGTCAGGAGTCGGCGTTGTGGCGCTCTCAACTGTGGCCGGGGCGGCTGACCTGCGGCTCTCCAAGGGTCCTGTTCTCAAGGGACCAGCGCCTGTTGTGACGGATTGGAACGGGTTTTACGTCGGCGCAAACTGGGGCGTCGGCATGGGTGCCAGCGACTGGTCCGATCCGACCGGAAAGTTGCTTGTTACGCCTCGCCTTCCGTCGTCAGGGCGTTCGCTTGGCCTGTTTGGCGGGTTGACCGCAGGCTGGAACTACCAGTCTGGTCCCTGGGTAGGTGGACTTGAGGCCGATATTGATGTGGCCAACCTCAATGGCAATTCCGTTTGCGGCGGCTTTTTGGGTTTAGGCGGAGTTGGCTGGAACTGTACAACCAAGGCGCAGATGCTGGGCAGTGTGGCGCTGCGTGGCGGCTATGCCTTCGGTCGCGCTTTGGCCTATCTCAAGGGCGGTGCTGCTTTTCAGCAAAGCAAGTTCGGCATTTCCAGCAGCATCTTTGGCGCTATACTCAATCCGCAGACGCAAATTTCGTCAACCAGGAACAGCTTTGGCTGGACGCTGGGTGCAGGCATCGAATATGATCTTGGCAATAACTGGTCAGCCAAGGCGGAATATGATTATTACGGTTTCCCCAAAACAACGATATCTGGATTCGATCCGAATTATGGTATTTCCTACGGGGCCAGTGTCAGCACGAGCACGCAAGTGTTCAAATTTGGCTTGAACTACCGCTTTGGTGGCGCGGGCGGCGTGGCGAGTCCGGCACCGGTGCTCATCAGCGATGTCAGCGGCGAGTTCGGCGGGCGGCTGGGCTGGACATCGGACGACTTCAAGTTTGATCTTTTTGACCCGTTCGTCACGACGCAGCAAAACTCACGCCTGACCTGGCCCAATCAGCAAGGCGTTTCAATGGAGACCTTCGCGCGCCTGGAGCATGCATCCGGCATTTTCGCCAAGGGGTTTATCGGCGGTTCGCTGCTGTTGCCTGGTCACATGCATGATGAGGATTTCCCCCCAGCAGCCGTTCCCTACTCTAATACTGTGTCGTCAACGAAGAATAGCTCGGATTTTTATGGCACGATTGATCTGGGATATGATGTCCTTCGGGGAGCCGGGTGGAAACTCGGGGCCTTCGTCGGTTATAATTATTACGAACAGCGGCTGAACGCCTATGGCTGCGCGCAAGTCGCAACCAACCCGGCTATTTGCGCGACACCTGGCGTCATATCGCCAGCGTCGCTTGGGCTTAGCCGCAATGAATACTGGCAGTCGATGCGCCTTGGCATCGGTGGCCAGACCATGATCACCGATCGGTTGAAACTTGAGCTGGAAGCTGCCTGGCTGCCCTACACAAAGTTCACTGGCAACGATAATCATTGGTTCCGGCCGGACATCAACCCGCTGACAGATAGTGGTGTCGGCCATACCGGCTACCAGCTTGAGGGCATCGGATCCTATCAAGTGACAAAAGACTGGAGTGTTGGCCTCGGTGCCCGCTACTGGTCGATGTCGGCCAAGGGACACACCACTTTCCCTGGTTTTCCGCCGTCGCCAACCAAATACACTGCGAGCAAGACAACCGTGTTCCTGCAGGCGGCTTACAAGTTCGGCGCGGGAAGCTGATCGGCCACGCTACATTGAGTTCTGAAAAGGCGGCCGCAGGGCCGCCTTTTTGCTATGTCAAAGTGTGAAGGGTGATGGCCCGCCGCGCCCGTCAGGCCCGCCGCCTGAACCGTGAAAAGGCACGATCGGCCTCGGTGTCTGTTGCGGCGGCGGCGTGACGATCGGTGATGGTCGCCGGAGCCTGTGGGCGCGCGGCTTGCATTTGTGTTTTGCGCACGGATGGGATCGGTGCAGGATTGGGCGATGGTGACTGCGTTCCCAGGTGCCATTCCGCGAATGCGCCTTCCCAGATGACGGCACCAGGCACACCCCCACCCAGGCCAACGCCACGAGAGTTGCGCGAAGACTGCCTAATGTGAAACTTTCAGGCCGACGACCATCCGACATCGAATTCTACCTCGTGAGAGCCCTCTCAAGTACCCCTGATTGGCGGGACGGCTTATCCATAGCATAGCATCGCCGAAAGCGGTGGGCAGGGCGTGGTGACAAGTTTTCGGGCGATCTGGTGTCGTGGCGCGTGCCTCGTCGGGTTGCTCACACGCTTTGCAACGCAAGGCTTCTGTCCAGGACGGAAAAATTTTGGTCCGGCCCGCTTTGCACGGTGTCGATTCAGCCCCTTGACTCTAACCACAATCAGAGTCCGTCAAACCTTAACGGTTCAAGGCACGCTGATACACCTCCCGACGCGCTTCATCACCACTAATGGCGAAAATTTGCGCCAGCTAACAAGCTGTTGAGTGAACAAACCAAGAAACTGCCTGCAACAGTGATTCGGGCGTGCTTCGTTCGCTTGCCGTTCAAATCATTGATTTCGGGGGCTTGAACTGTCGCGAATTGGCACAATTTGCGTTTTGCGGCGGCTTGCTTCAAGGGTCGTGCATTCCGGCTTCAACGCTGGAACGCCAGACACTGGGACAATGATTCGATGAACCTTGCGGTCCATCCGGCCTCGCTGACTGATCCGCAGAACCGCGCCGTATCGGCGGTTCTGGGCCCCACCAACACCGGCAAAACCCATCACGCCATCGAGCGGATGCTGGCTGCGCCGAGCGGGTTGATGGGGCTGCCTTTGCGGCTCCTGGCGCGCGAGGTTTATACCCGTGTCGTGGCGCGGGCGGGCGTTGATG
>DAICZI010000335.1:0-2463 GCA_027311205.1 Beijerinckiaceae bacterium
GGCGCGGGCGAAGGCCTCGTTCTCGCTCAGGAAGCCGTAGCCCGGATGCACCGCCTCCGCGCCAGTGGCGCGGCAGGCCTCGATGATCCTGTCCATCACCAGATAGGACTGCGCCGCCTCAGCCGGGCCAATGAACACGGCCTCATCGGCCAATTCAACATGCAGCGCCTCACGATCCGCCGCCGAATAGACGGCGACAGTCCGGATGCCCATGCGCCGCGCGCTTTTGATGATGCGGCAGGCAATCTCGCCACGGTTGGCAATCAGGATTTTCGAGAACATGGGCGCGCGGACTTCTTGACAGAATTATGATGGCTGATCCTTAGGCGAGGCGAGGGATGGCGTAAAGCGGATCGATAGTCGGGGGGTGGGGGTCGGGGGACGAATATCTGCGCCGTGAAAGCGTGATGTTTTGCCTCAATCCTAATGCCCTTTTCACGCCCCCTGCACCGCTTTCAGAGAGGCGGCGATGTCGGCGATCGAGCGGAAAAGGATCAGCGGGTCGTCCTTTGAAGGGATGAAGCCGCGCCGCCGCCAAAACTCTGCGGCTTCGGCATCGATGGCGTTGACCATGAGCGACCGGCCACCAACGAGCTTTGCCGCCGTCACGCACCGTTGCAAGGCGTGCTTGAGCAGGCCGGTTCCGATGCCGTCTCCGGCCCAGTCGAGATCGGTTGCGAGTTGCCCGAGCAGCAGACACGGCAGAGGATCGGGCGGCGGGCCTGTCCGAATGGATCGCGAAAGGATGCTCGGTGCCACTGCCGTTGGCGCGAGGCCGTAATAGCCGACGACACGACCTTGCTCATGCACGACGAGAACGGCGGTGAAACCCTTTTCCTGGTTGGAGAGTGCCCAGGTCTTGAGCCAGTGGTCGAGGGCAGGCTTGCCGCACCTGAATCCGGAAACGTCATGTTCTGCGGTCAGTGGTTCGGGAGCTGAAAGTGCCACGATTCACCGCTTAGCCTGGTAGCCGGACTCCCAGGGCGCGGGGCGTTTGACGACTTCCACCATTTCAGGGACAGGGGCCGCCGGCGTTGCGAGAACCGCCATGAAGGCGGCGAAACCGTCCGCGCTCATGCGGATCGGCCGATTTTCCATCAGAACCTCTTCAGCCGCACGCACGGCCGCCTCGCGCACGAAGCCGGTCCGAGACCTGCCCAACAAATCTGCGGCGCGGTCTATCATCGCAATGTCGGCCTCGGGCAGGCGCATTGAGATCGGGTGTTCCTTGCGTTCGGCATTGACTGCCATGGGGGCCTCCTGAACAGAGGGATAATGCTTCGTAGCGCAAATTACAATACAAACTCCCCAGACATGCCCGTCGCGTGTGCCGCCACTTATGATCGGGATAGCTTCTGACGCGCCTGAACGCGCGGCCACTTGATGTTTTGTACCAATAAATCCCCCTTCACTCCCCCCGCGTCATCGGGTGCAGATCGCGCACCATGGCTTTGGTGCGTTCGTCGAGGACGTGGGTGTAGATTTGCGTGGTGGTGATATCGGCGTGGCCCAGCAACTCCTGCACGACGCGCAAGTCCGCGCCATTTTGCAGGAGGTGGCTGGCGAAGGCGTGGCGCAGCACGTGCGGGCTGATCTTGCTGGCATCGAGCCCCGCCGCGCCCGCTGCGGTTTTCAGATCACGAGCAAAGGCCTGGCGGGTCATGTGGCCTGATTCGCTGATCGAGGGAAACAGCCAGCGCTGCGCGGCAAGGCCGGGGGCGGCTTCAGCCAGTGTGGCAAGATAGAGCTTCGCCAAAGCTTTGGCGCGGTCGGACACCGGCACCAGCCGCTCGCGGCCGCCCTTGCCGGTCACCGCCACCAAAGCGGCGCTGGAGCGCAGGGCGGCTTTGGGCAGCGCCATCAATTCGGAGACGCGCAGGCCCGTGGAATAGACCAGTTCCAGCAGCAGCGCCATGCGGCAGGCGCGCATCCGCTCCAGCGCCGGGCGTTCCGGGTCATCAAGCCCCTCGCCTGCCCCCTTCAACAGGCGCTCGACCTCGTCGGGCGACAGGTTTTTCGGAGCCGCAGAGGCGCGGCGCGGGCCTTCGATCACCAGTGCCGGATCGTCGCCGCGCAGGCCCTCGGCCATCAAAAACCGGTGAAACTGCCGCAAAGACGAGAGTTTGCGCGCGGTGGAGGCGGGCTTCAGTCCGAGATCAACCAGGTGCAGCAGATAGGCGCGGATCAGCGCGGTGTCGGCGCGCTGTGCATCGCTGCCCGCGGCCTTCAGATACGCGGCATAATCCTCAAGATCACGGCCATAGGCCTCGAGTGTCAGCTTCGCTGCGCCGCGCTCGGCGGCCAGCATGTCGAGAAAGGCGGCGCGCAATTTGTGGCTCATTTGCCGAAACTGGCGGCCGGGATGGATTGCATCATCGGGCGCGGCTCCGGGTGCACGAACGTCACCAGCGCCACCATGCCCGCAAAGCCAAGGCCAGCGAGCACGGCAAGAAACACGATAAG
>DAICZI010000335.1:2473-2808 GCA_027311205.1 Beijerinckiaceae bacterium
CGGATCAGGCTAGGCAATGGTCCATCCTCCCGCCCGTGGGCAGTGATTCCGATGTTCGGCGGCCCAAGTTTAACACAAACCCACGAGCAAGGCGCAAGCGCCGCTCGCGATAAATGAACAAAGCACCAAAAGCCTGCACAAAGGCTTATCCCGCCCTTTGCAGCGTGATAGACAGGGCCAACCAGGATGTGAAAAAGTCAGGTGCATGAATTCAATTTCCACGATGCCAGGCGCTGAGCGCGGGGCCGCAATAGTCGCGGCCCTCAAGGGGCGCTCCCTGGTCATGATCGGCATGATGGGCTCGGGCAAAACCTCGGTCGGCCGCCGCCTCGCCG
>DAICZI010000336.1 GCA_027311205.1 Beijerinckiaceae bacterium
TCAGGAATCCGACCAGGGCACCCAGCGAGACATCAAGGCCCCCCGGAAGCAGGCTGGCCATGCCGCCGATGAGTGCAAAGGGCAGATTGAGCATCACCAGCGCCACGGCGCGGACACTGCCCAGCGCCAGCCATAGCAGCACCAGCACAGCGGCGAGCGCCAGTGCGCCATAGGTTGCCAGATCCTGCGCGGCGCGGCGCGCTGCGGCACCTGCCCCGGTAAACAGGGCGTAAGTGGCGGGCGGCATGGCAATTTTGCGCGCCACCAGTGCCTGCGCCCTGCTGGTGAAGGCCGCTATGGTGCCGCTGCCAAGCTGTACGGCAACCGAGGCGACCCGCTGGCCTTCCTCATGGGTGATCTGATAGCGTCCCGAAGTCTCGCTGAGCGAGGCCAGGGCCGAGAGTGGCAAGGTCCGGCCATCGCCGTCACGCAGGGTGAGGCGGCGCAGGCTGGCAAGGCCATCGCCCTTGCCTGGCTGGAAGGCCACCACAAGGGGAATGACCCGATCATCATGATGCACTTGGCCGAGCACCGTGCCGGCCTCTGCCGCAGCCACTGCATCCATCACCGTGCCGGGCTGGAGGCCATGGGCGGCGATGGCGCGTGGATGCAGCCGCACGGAAACTTGCGGCAATTGGGCTGGCGCTTCGATATTGACGCTGCGCACGCCATGGAGCTTGCCCACCAGTTCCGCGATGGCAACGGCGGTTTTGTCGATGGCATCCAGATCAGGGCCGAACACCTTGATCACCACCGGCGCGGTGGCACCGCTGATGGTTTCGTCAATCCGCTCGGTCAAAAACGTGTTGACGGCGGTCGAGAGGCCAGGAAAGCCCGCCAGCACCGCCCTGATGGATTTCAACACCCGCGTCTGTCCCGTGGCACCCATCGGCTTGAGGTTGACGGCAAACTCGCTGAGATGCACGCCGACCGGATCGACCACATCCTGCGCCCGGCCTGCCGTCTGCGCGATGCTTTCGACGCCCGGAATTTGCAGGACGGCCCTGGAAACCCTGGCTCCCGCCTGCATGGATTGGCGCAGCGAGGAGCCCGGCGCCAACCCCATGTGGATGATATAATGACCCTCATGCAGCGCCGGAATATAGCTCAGCTTCAGGAAGGGCACCGCTGCAACAAGGCTGAGCGCGCTGACCGTCACAATGAGGCCGGCGGCGCGGGCATGCCCGACAAGTCGCTGCAAAATCCTGATATGCAAGCGTTTCAGCCGCGCGACCCAGGCGCGATCCTGGCTCGCACCCTGCGGCTTGCCAAGCAGCGCCAGTGCCAGCGCCGGTGTCAGTGTCAGGGCAACCAGCAGCGAGGCGAGGACGGCGGTGATATAGGCCACTGCCAGGGGCGCGAACAGCAACCCAGCGACGCCATGCAGCGCCAGCACCGGCATGAACACTGCGATCACGACAAGCGTGGCAAAGACCACGGCGCTGCGCACTTCGAGGGAAGCCCGCAGCACGACGCTGCGGGTTGGCAAAGGCGCGGCGCAAAGGAGGTTCTGGGCCAGGCGGCGGTTGATGTTCTCGACGTCGATAATGGCGTCATCGACAACTTCGCCAAGGGCGATCGCCAGCCCGCCAATGCTCATGGTATTCAGCGTCACGCCGAAATGGCTGAGCACAATGACCGCCGTCAGCAAGGATAGCGGAATGGCGGTGACGGAAATCAGGGCGGTACGGGCATTGCCGAGAAACAGCAACAATACCAGCACCACCAGACCAGCCCCGACCAGCAGCGCCGCACCGAGATGATGCAAGGCCGCATCGATGAAATCTGCCGGATGAAACAGGCGCTCGTGCAACACGACGCCCTGATGGGCAAGGATGGGTTGCAGCGCCGCCAACCTGCGGTCAAGCGCGCGCGACACCTGCAGGGTGTTGCTGCCATACTGGTTCTCGATCGCCACGACGATGCCGCGCTGGCCATCGATACTGGCCGCGCCCAGCGGTGGCGCGCTGCCATACCCGACGTGCGCGACATCACCGAGTTGAACACCGCTGCCGTTGTGCCAGCCGACGCTGAGGGCCGCGAAATCCGCCGGCGTGGTTTCGCCGCTGTGGAGGGCGATGGCCAGTCGCTGGTTTGGTGTGCTGACATGGCCCGCGTCAGGTGTGCCGGACGCCGCGCGCACCGCGCTGATGACATCGCCCAGCGCCAGATTGTGCAGCAGCAGGCGTCGGGCGCTGGCCTGAATTCTGATCTGGCGGGCCGCGCCGCCAAATATAATGACGTCGGCAACGCCCGGAACGCTGAGCAGTTGCGGGCGCAAGGTGAAGCGGGCGCTGTCATCAAGCGCCATGGGCGACAGGCTTTTGCTTGTGAGGCCGATTTGCATCACCACACTGGTGGCGCTGGCAAGCGGCAGCAGATGCGGCACGCCCGTGCCTTGTGGCAGGCGGGCCGCCAAACCCACCAGGCGCTCATTGACCAGTTGGCGCGCCCGCCAGACATTGATGTTGCCGCCAAATATCAGCGTCACCATCGACAGTCCCTGCAAGGATTTCGAGCGCATTGACGCCAACCCAAGCGTGCCGCCTAGTTCGGCCTCCACCGGCCCCGTCACCAGACGCTCAACCTCGCCCGCATTGAAGCCCGGGGCCTGGGTGGCCACCACCGCCATCGGCGGGGCAAATTCAGGAAACACGTCATAATTGGCGCGCATCAAGGCCAGCACGCCATAGGCCAGCATCAGCAGAGCTGCGGCAAATACCGCGCCGCGGTGGCGCAGGCTGGCCCGGATGAGGCCCGTCAACATGGTGGCGCGGCGGGTGGGGAGGGCATCGAGCGCTCAGTC
>DAICZI010000337.1 GCA_027311205.1 Beijerinckiaceae bacterium
GCCACGATGTAATCAGCCTTTCCGCTGACCGGCTATTGCGGTGCCGCGCGCCGGATGGCGGCATACTCGAATGTGCGGCGGATGTCATTATTTTGGCAATGGGCGGCGCGAGCTGGCCGCGATTGGGGGCCAACGGCAATTTCGAAACGCTGCTCCAGCACCACGCCATTGACATGGCCCCGCTCGAAGCCGCCAATTGCGGCATAAAAATAGCGTGGAGCAGCCTGTTTCAGAGCCGCTTTGCCGGACATGTGCTGAAAAACATCACCCTGAAGGCTGGCGACGAGACGCGCCGGGGTGAGGTGGTGATCACCGGTGAAGGGCTTGAGGGCGGGCCGGTCTATGCCTTGGGGCCGATGCTGCGTGCGGGCTTGCGCCACGGGGGCCCCTGCCCGCTCATAATTGATCTGCGGCCAGATCTGTCGCAGGACCAGCTCACCGCGCGACTGGCGCGCCAAGGCCCGAAGGCGAGCCTGGCCACGGTGCTGCGCAAGGCCGGGTTTGAGCCGGCGGCGCAGGCCCTTTTGCGTGAAAGCGCTGGCGAGCTCGCAGCCATGCCAGCCCCTGCCCTGGCGGCGCTTGCCAAACATTTGCCCCTGAGCGTCATTGCCACCAGCGGCCTTGAAAAGGCTATCTCGACAGCAGGCGGCGTCAAAGCCTCAGCCTTCAATGATGATCTGATGCTCGCCGCCTTGCCCGGCGTATTTGTCGCGGGCGAAATGCTGGATTGGGATGCCCCGACCGGCGGTTATCTGCTGCAAGCCTGTTTTGCCACCGGGTTTGTCGCAGGCAATGCTGCCGCGCGCTGGCTGGCATCGCCCGAGGCTGCAGATGAAGCCAGGGATCATTTCGGCCCGAAAATGCCAGCGCCGCCATAGTTACGTCTGGCGCACTATCGGCGATCCTTGCGGCGAGCCCCGGACCGCCCTCGAATAGCTAAGCCTTGAGACAATATGGCTCAGCAGCCAAGTTGAAGCGGGGCCAAATTGGAGCGGGCGAAGGGGATCGAACCCTCGACCCCGACCTTGGCAAGGTCGTGCTCTACCGCTGAGCTACACCCGCATCCGTTACCGGCGCGATTGACCGGTGCGCGCTGTATGCCGCAATCGGTTTGGTTTGGCAACCCTCTGAAGCAGCTTCATGGAGCAAAAAATCACTGGCACAAAAAATTGTCAGCGCAGATGCGCAAATTCCATGACCACTGCCTCATAGACCTTGCGCTTGAAAGGAATGATGAGATCGACAAGTTGCCCGCGCTCCACCCAACGCCACGCATCAAACTCCGGCTTTTCGCCGCCGCCCGGTTCGAGCACGTTGATATCGCTGTCCTTGCCCTCAAAGCGGAAGGCGAACCATTTTTGCGTCTGGCCGCGAAAGCGCCCCTTCCAGGCACTGCGCACCAAGTGTTCGGGCAAATCGTAATGGTACCAGTTCGCCGCCTCCGCCAGCAGCGTGGCGGCTTTGACCCCGGTTTCCTCAAACAATTCGCGCCGCGCCGCCGCCTCGGGGCTCTCTCCAGCGTCAATGCCGCCTTGCGGCATCTGCCATTCGTGGCCCTCCGCCACATGCTCGCCCTGTTTCTTGTTGGCGCGCCGACCGATGAAGGCCAGGCCTTGCCTGTTCAACAGCATAATGCCGACGCAGGGACGATAGGGCGGATCAGACATCATGGGCCGCCCGCCTGCGCCACCCGCCCACCGATCACCACGCTGCTGAAGGGCACCAGTTCAACGCCCTCCCGCTTCAGGCTGCGACAAAAACCCGCCAAAGCGTCGATGCTGGCTGGCAGCGCACTGGCAGTGGCAAAGGCTGTGTGGTTCTCGCGCGCCAAGGCCAGTAATTGTTGCAGACGCGCCCGGATGGCGTTGGGATCGGGATCGGTATCCAGCACCAGATCAGCCCGGCGCGCCGGGAGACCGACACCCAATGACAATTGCGACACAAGGCTTTGCGGCGAGGAGCCATCATCGGCAAAATCCAGCCCGCGCTCGCTCGCCTCTTGCAGCAGGGGTTCCATGACATCGGCACGTGCGGTGAATTGCGCGCCCAGAAATGTCTCCAGACCGACATAGCCGGTAAAGCGGCTCATCAGCCAATGCAGGTCATTGACCCGTTGCGCCGTGCCGACTGAGGTCAGCAATGTATGCGGGCCTGGATTATTATGGGCGTAGTCAAACGGTTCCATCGGCAATTGCAGCAAAATCTCATGGCCATCGGCACGGGCACGGTTAACTTGCGCCTGCAAATTAGGCCCATAGGGCGCAAAGCCAAACGTCACTGCGCCCGGGAGCTGCGCCATGGCCGCCCGCGTTGTCGCCTCATTGAGGCCCATCCCACCCAGAACAATGGCGATGCGCGGGGCTCCCGGTGGCAGACCCGGCGTGCGCTCCAGGGGCCGCGCATAAATGGCAGCGGGGCGATCACCATTGTCAGCCATTTTCGGCAAGGGCCCAAAACGGCTGTTCTCGACAAGGCGCGGATCGGGAGCGGGCGTGAGCTGCATCCCGACATGCTGCGGAATATGAATGATCAGCGCGCCGCTATGGGCAGGGTTTTTGCGCACCACCCTGACGCCATGTTCAAATGAAACTTGCGATCGATTGGGCCTTTGCCCCGCTGGCGCAATGGAACCCGTTGCATCGGCGGCACCCGGCAACGCCGCCAGGGGTTTCAGCGGCGGCGGCGCTTGCCGGACAATGGCCACATGCGCCCGGTCAGCGGCTGGCGGCGCGCTCGCCACAATATGGACGATGACCGCACCCCCCCCAACGATGCCCGCGAGCACCAGTCCCGACACAAGAAAGC
>DAICZI010000338.1 GCA_027311205.1 Beijerinckiaceae bacterium
TCGATGCACAGGTGCGGTGGCTGGATTCGGTGGAGACCAGACTCGTCGAGTCGGATGCGCCGCCACAGCCGACACCGGAGCCGTCGCCGCGGGTGTTACCGCACCGTCGGGCCAGGATGGGCAGCCGGAGATGAGCGTGCTGGAGAATGTCGCGCTCGGTGGCCATCTGGCGGGCAAGGCCGGGCCTTTGCGCGCCTTGATGCGGCTTGACCGCGCCGAGGAGCGCGCTTTGATGGCGCAGGGACGGCGGCAAAGCCTGCGCGTTGGCCTTGGCAACGTCATCGACAGACCGGCCGGAACGCTGGCGCTCGGCCAGCAAAGGCTGGTCGAAGTCGCCCGCGCGTTGTGCAACAATCCTGATGTCCTGTTGCTGGATGAACCCGCCGCCGGTTTGCGGCTGTTTGAAAAACAGGCCCTCGCGGCGCTGCTGCGGGAATTGCGCGCCGAGGGCCGGGCGATTTTGCTGGTCGAGCACGACATGGGCTTTGTCATGGAACTCACCGACCACATCATCGTGCTCGAATTTGGCCGCAAAATTGCGGAGGGCACGCCCGAGGCGATCCGCGCCAGCCCGGAGGTCATCCGCGCCTATCTGGGGGCCGAGGCATGAGCACGCCGATTCTGACCCTGCAAAATGTCTGCGTCAGTTACGGCGCGGTCGAGGCGGTGCACGGCGTGTCGCTCAGCGTCGACGAAGGCGAGATTTTCACGGTCATTGGCGCGAATGGCGCGGGCAAAACCACTTTGCTCAACGCCATCATGGGGCTGCTGCCGCTGCGCGGCACCATGATGTTTCAGGGCCGCGCCATCAGCGGGCTGAGCATCGAGGAGCGTGTCGCCAGCGGCATGGCGCTGGTGGCCGAAACCCGTGAACTGTTTGGCGCGATGAGCGTCCTCGACAATCTGCGGCTCGGCGCATGGACGCAGCGCGGCAAGCGGGCGGGCGATGATCTGGAGGCGGTGTTCGCGCGCTTTCCCCGGCTGAAAGAGCGGATCAGCCAGCGGGCCGACACCATGTCGGGCGGCGAGCGCCAGATGCTAGCCATGGGCCGGGCGCTGATGTCGCGACCGAGATTGCTGATGCTCGATGAACCCAGCCTCGGCCTCGCGCCGCGCATTGTCGGTGATATTTTCAAGGTCATCGCGGCGCTGCGCCAGCAGGGAACGGCGGTGCTGCTCATCGAGCAAAACGCCCGCGCCGCTCTCGCCGCCGCCAACCAGGCCGCCGTGATGGAACTCGGCAGCTTCACCAGCCAGGGGCCAGCCAGCGCCATAGCCGCCGATCCGGGGATCATACGCAGCTATCTGGGGCTGCATTGAGGGGGCGTTGCCAGGATAATTCGCGTAATGATGCGACCTTTCCCGACGCCGTGCCCGATCGCTTTGTCGCGTTTCGCCGATCTTCCGGCAACGCCGAACCCGCCGCACAGGCCGCGCCGCCGCAGCCGAAGGCCAGGGAACACGCCGAGGCCGATGAATGAAGCGGACAGTCAGCGTAACTCTGGCATAGCTTCAACCCAGCACTTGCAATCCATGCTTTTGGACGATGGTCAGCAGCTTGAGCGCCATGCCGCTCGGCTTCTTCGCGCCGGTCTCCCATTTCTCGACCGTGCTTTCGCTGATGTTCAGGTAGCGGGCAAACACTGGTTGGCTGACGCGGTTGGTCTCGCGAATCTGCTTGATCTGCGCAGGATCGATCCCGGATGGCACCGCCAAGCAAGCCTCGTCGAAGTCGCGCATGGTAGTCTTGTCGATCGTCCCGGCGCGATACATGCCCGCAACAGTGCTGTGGATCGCCTCGAAGGCGTCGCTCGTGTATCTACGCTTGGCTGTCATGGCATATCTCCACCAATTCCTTAGCTTCCAATTCCTTCGCGATCTCGACATCCGTCTTTCGAGCATAAAGATTGCCAAGTTTTCGGAATGCCATCAACTCGGATTCATCGATATTTGCCCGATCTTTCTTTGCGAACAGATAGGCATAAACCCAAGCGCGGCGGCCCTTCGCGAGGATGATGCTCCGATGCATGTTCTTGTTCAGACGTTTCTTGAAGACCCCGCCGCCGAGATCGTCGCCTTGACCTTTCATTACCTCGCGAACGGCCTCGCAAAGCTCATCGTCCCTGATGCGGGCTTTCGTCGCCGCCTTTGCGAACCATATCGTTTTGAAGGTGCGCGGCGGCCTATCCGTCATAGCCGTATGTAGCACATGGTGCTATCCTTTTCAAGGCGCGACAGTCGCCGCAGGGCAACGAGTTCAGGTTGACGGGCTTTAAGGAATACGTGGCGTCGATGGCGGTTGCATGATTCAAGGGGTTTTCCTGATTCGGAGGGGCCCATGGAAATTTTTGAACGCCCGCGCACGAAGAGCCCGCAGGGAGAGCATAACAAGGTGTGGGGTGCCTAAAGCTGGACAAAACTCGAACGGCGATTGATTGCGCAATACTATTTGTAACCACAGCACCTTCGATAGTTACGCGAGAGGCGACACCACGAATGAATGCATTTTGCCTATTTCGGCAAAACGTGGATCACTGCGATAGCTCTTCGGGACGATAAAATTCGTCACGAGGCGAACACCTTCATCACCATCTTTAAGTTCTGAAAAATATAGCTTTTCGTTTGACTTCCAAACCACATTCTCGGAAAGCAGAGACTTAAGATGAAATCCACTCTTTGCCATCATCACCCAGATTTCTGAACAAACATCCCGAAGCTCACGATTTTTCGACGCCCTACGCGTTAAGCTCAGTTGACAGAAGCCAAGCAGGAACCACGCAAATCGCCTCTGAATGAAATTGTCTT
>DAICZI010000339.1 GCA_027311205.1 Beijerinckiaceae bacterium
CGCGCATGCCCGGCTGCCGGGCAAAAATGGTCGATTGGTGGTTTTCCTGGCTGGGCGACATTGATTGGTATCGCCTCTGGCACCCGCGCGATCATGTCTTCAGCGCCTGGGAAAACCGGGCGAATGGCAAGTATATTGGCGCGTCGCATCTGGTGCATGAATATCTGGCGGGCAAGGATGGCCCGCTTTACAAGCTGCGGATCGATTTCCACGAGCCTGCCGAGACCTTCGATGCCGGGCTATTGAAACAATCGGGCGCGCTGGCGGTTTGCGCGCGGCCGGGCTTGCTGGAAGCGCCGATCCACACCGGCCGAATGGTGCATCTGGTCCGCGACACCGACTATGGCTGCGAAATGCGCTCGCGCTTCTGGCTGGGCTTGCTGGCCCATCGCGATCCGACCATTAAGCTGCCCGAGGCGCAAGTGCGGGCCATGCGCGCCGAAAACCTCAGTGCCGAATTTGCCCGCCGCCTGCATCAGCATTGCGTTGAGGAAATGGGCTATCTCGCCGAAATCCTTCCTGTTCTCTATCGGCGCATTACGCTCGACGATTCATTGTGAGGAGAATTTTCCTGAAGGAAAACATAGTCAAACACGCCCTCATTGTTTTGCCGCGCTCAAAATGATGGCGGGGATTGCAGCGCCTGCCTGTTCGGTGTTGCTCCAATCCACCCAAACAAGATAACCGGAGGAAACCAACATGCGTAAACTTCACAAGCCATTTTACGCCGGAGCGCTGGTCGCCGCTGCCACGCTCACCCTTGGCGCGGGTCTGGCTCGGGCCGATGACATCGTCATTGGTGCCTCATTGCCGCTCTCCGGGCCGCTGGCGGGCTTTGGCAGCTTCCAGCAATGGGGCTACAAGCACGCGGTCGAGGAGGTCAACAAGGCAGGCGGGATCGCCATCGGCGGCAAGAAGGAGATGGTGAAACTGATTATCCGTGATGATCAGACCAATCCAAATATGGCAGCCTCCAATACCCAGACGCTCATTTCGCGTGACCATGTCGTGGCGATGCTTGGCTCCTGTACGCCGGCACTGGTCAATGCCGGGGCGCTGATGGCCGAGCGAGCCAAAAAGCCGATTGTCACCGGTTGCGATCCCCTCCAGGTGTTCACATCGGTGCGTAAATGGAAATATGCCTGGGACCTGTTCTTTTCGGTTCCCGACCTGACGGTTGCGCCCTTCAAGATGCTGGCTGCGGCGGGCGTGACGACCAACAAGAAAATTGCCATTTGGCACGATAATGGCCCCGACGGGCAGGCCAATGGCAAGAAGCTATGGCCGGCCTTTGCCAAGAAATTTGGCTATACGATAGTCCAGAATGCCGAGTTCCCGACCGATAATACCCAGTTTACCTCCATCATCAGCGAAGCCAAAAGCAAAGGGGCCGATATTGTTCTGGTCGATGCGGTCACGCCGCCCGCCATAGCCATCCGCAAGCAAATGGCGTCGGAGGGCTATGCGCCCAAGGTGCTCGATATTGAAAAAGGTGCCGAACCGGTTCAATTTGCACAGGCGCTGGGTAAGCTCGCCGACGGTATCCTTGTCGGCGGCTATTGGGATCCGAGCTTCCCCTATCCCGGCGCGGCAGATCTCGCAAAAACTTTTGAAAAAGAGACCGGGCTGACCAGCAGCCAGCATATTGCTGACTCCTATGCTGCGGCGCAAATCCTGCTGGATGCCATTGCTGCGGCCGGTTCAACCGATGCCGACAAAATCAATGACGCCATTGGCAAAACCAACAAGACCTATGTCGTCGGGCCGGTGAAATTTGCCGCCGACCACACTTCCAAGCTTCCGATTGTCTCGGAACAATGGCAGAGCGGCAAGGCGGTGATTGTCTGGCCAAAAGCCTCGGCGACCGGCAAACTTCTGTTCCCGATGCCCTGAACCGGAGCGGTCCTCTCATGCCCGATTTTGGCACCGTCGCCAGCGCAATCCTGTCCGGCATCCTGCTTGGTGGGATGATGGGCCTGATCGCGCTTGGCCTGTCGATTGTGCTGGGCGTGATGCGGCTAGTGAATCTGGCGCATGGTGCCTTCCTCGTGGTGGGCGCTTATGCCGGGTTCAGCTTCCTCAAATTCACCGGCATTGATCCCCTGCTGGGGCTGCCGTTGATTGCACTGTTTGTTGCAGGTCTGGCCCTGCCGCTTTATCGCTATCTCCTCGCGCCGCTCGCCGATCGCGGACCCGAAGCGCAATTGATGACGATGTTCGGGGTTTCGATCATTCTGGAAAACGTCCTTTTGCTGGTTTTCAGCGCGGACACACGTTCCATTGAACGCGGCTATGCCACCTTGCCGCTGACCTTCGGCCCGGTGACAGTGCCGCTGATCTATGTCATCGGCTTTGCCATTGCCGTTTGTCTGATTCTGGCAATGCACTGGCTGGTTTCGCGCACGGCCTTTGGCCGGGACTTGCGTGCCAGTGCCGCCGATGCCGATGCCGCCGCAGCGCTGGGTGTCGACGTCAGGCGGGTGCAGATGCTGACCTTCGCGCTGGGCACTGCATGCGCCGGGGTGGGCGGCGTGCTCATCGGTATTGCCTTTCAGTTTGGCCCCTCCAGTGGCGGCGCCTATCTGCTTAATAGTCTGGCGATTGTGGTTTTGGGCGGCCTCGGCAATGTGCTGGGTACGCTGGCAGGCGGGATCATACTCGGGCTGTTGCAGAGTCTGGGCGGATTGACGTTGGGCGACGGCTATCGCGATATCGTCGGCATGGCGCTGTTTTTGCTCGTCCTGGTGTTCCGCCCTGACGGCTTTCTGGCAC
>DAICZI010000033.1 GCA_027311205.1 Beijerinckiaceae bacterium
GCGGGAGGGCCGACTTCGCAGTTGAGCCTCTTGCCGTCTTCTTCGGTGCGGCTGGATATCAGCCGCGCCACCTTCGACCTTCCCAGCCGCGTGGCCGACAATCTTTTCTGGCTGTCCCGCTATATGGAGCGGGCTGAAAATCTGGCACGCATCCTTGATGTTGCGGCGCGCATGGCCACGTTGCCGGCCGCCTATGCCGGATCGACCAATGAATGGGACAGCGCGGTGGCGACAGCCGGGTGCGCCACATTGTTTCATGAACAGCACGAAGTTGCGACGCGCGCGGCGGTTGTTGATTTCATTGTCGCCTCGCCCGACAATCCCAACTCGATCCTGGCCTGCATCCAGACCTGCCGCGCCAATGCGCGGGCTGTACGCGGCACTCTGACCGCCGAGATGTGGGAAGTCGTCAACGGCGCATGGCTGGCCCTGCAAAATGTCGACTTTGCCGATATCGGCGGGCCTGAC
This sequence comes from Beijerinckiaceae bacterium, assembly GCA_027311205.1. Classification (GTDB taxonomy): domain Bacteria; phylum Pseudomonadota; class Alphaproteobacteria; order Rhizobiales; family Beijerinckiaceae; genus REEB77. Next base: position 469 of record DAICZI010000033.1, read on the forward strand.
CTCAGCCGCTTTCTGGCGATGATCATCGAGACGTCGCTGCGGTTTGACAGTTCCGCCTATCGCACCATGCTGCGCACCGACCCCTACTGGTTTCAGCGGCTGGGCACATTTCTGGAGCGCGCGGACAATTCCGCCCGCCTTCTTGATGTGAAATACCACGTGCTGTTGCCTCAAAACGAGGCGGTTGGCGGCGGGCTGGACTATTTTCAATGGACCTCGTTGCTGCGATCAGTTTCGGCGCTGACCTCGTTTCAGTGGGTCTATCGCGAGAGCGTCAAGCCCTGGCTGGTGGCAGATTTCCTGATCCTGCGCCCGGAACAGCCGCGCTCGCTGATTGCGGTCTATGGCGAAATCAGCCGCTTTCTTGAGCGCATTGCCGACCTCTACGGGCGCCAGGGCGAAAGCCAGCGCCTGGCGCGCGTGATGCTGGGCCAATTGCAGAACACCCCTATCGACCGCCTGTTCCAGCAGGGCCTGCATGAGTTTCTTGGCGGCTTTATCAACGACAACAACAAGCTTGGCAGCGCCATCGCCACCCAGTATCTGCAATGACATGCGCCTGAAACTGAATCACACGACCCGCTATCACTATGCCGAGCCTGTGCGCCATGCGATGCAGGTGCTGCGCCTGACGCCGCGCGCCCATGACGGGCAATTTGTCCGTGACTGGCGCATCGAGATCGACGCAGACGGGCTGCTGTTGCGCGGCGAGGATGCCCTGGGCAACATCACCCGCACCTTTTTCATCGAAGGGCCGGTATCTGAAGTGAATGTCAATGTTTCCGGCCTCGTCGACACCACGGACATGGGTGGAAAGGTGAGCGGTGCCCGCGAGACATTCCCACCGGCCTTCTGGCTGCGCGAGAGCCAGTTGACGCGGCCGAGCCCTGCCATGATGCAGTTTGCACAAGGCTTGCGCGCCGCCGAGGGCGGTGACACCGTGGCGACACTGCACGCACTGATGGCGGCGATCCAGAAACAAATGCGCTTTGTCGTCGGCGAGACATCTTCGCTGACCAGCGCTGCCGAGGCCTGGGATGACCGGATTGGCGTCTGCCAGGACTTCGCCCAGCTCTTTCTCGGCTGTGCACATGTGCTTGATATTCCAGCCCGCTATGTCAGCGGTTACTATCTGCTGCACGAGACTACCGAACAGACGGCGGGCCACGCCTGGGCCGAAGCCTTTGTCGAGGGCCTGGGCTGGATCGGCTTTGACCCGGCCAACGGCGTTTGCGTCGATGAGCGCTATGTCCGCGTTGCCATCGGCACCGACTCGCATGATGCCGCCCCAGTGCGCGGGTCGCGTTCAGGGGGCGGCGTTGAGACGCTTGACGTCGCGGTCCATGTCTCGCAAGTTACCGCCAACGCCGCCCAATGAAGTGCCGCGCCAATGCCTGGGGAGCATCTGACCAATTATGACCTATTGCGTTGGGATATGCCTCAAAGCGGGCCTTGTGGTGCTGGCCGACACGCGCACCAACGCCGGACTGGACAATATCGCGACCTTTCGCAAGCTGCATGTCTTTGAGCAGCCTGGCGAAAAGATGTTTGCGCTGGCAACGGCAGGCAACCTCGCTTTCACCCAGAGCATCCTCGCGGTGCTGCGTGAAGGCTTCGAGACGCCCGAAGGGCTGCGTTCCCTGCTTGATCAGCCAACCATGTTCCGCGCGGCGCAATTCATTGGCGAGGTGGTGCGCCACACCTATCAATCCGAGGGCGTCGCCATTGAGCAGGCAGGCACATCGCTGGATTTCACCATGCTGATTGGCGGCCAGATCAAAGACCAGCCGATGAAGCTCTACCTCATGTATCGCGCCGGCAATTTCATCGAGTCGACGCCAGATACACCCTATCTGCAAATTGGCGAGCACAAATACGGCAAGCCGATCCTCGACCGCGCGGTGAATTACGACATGGATATCAATGATGCCCTGAAAGTGGCGCTGATTTCGATGGATTCCACCATTCGCTCCAATCTGGGTGTTGGCATGCCGCTGGATTTCGTCATGCTGCGCCGCGATGCCATGGAATTTGATCTCAAAACCCTAATCGAGCCCGGCGAGCCGTATTTCCACGATCTGCGCGAGCGTTGGTCCGCCGCCCTGCGCCGCGCCCATATTGACATTCCATCCCCGCCCTATGGCCACAAAGGCCGTTGAAGCCACCAACCCGCGGGCATTTGCAGCCGGATGAAATGTCTGGGACAATCATCTGCTCTGGCGAAGCTGCTACTGGGCATTGCGAGGGTCGGATGCGGCAATTCGTTGTTTGATGGCAAGATCCTCCTGACAGCCTTTCAGTGCGGTGCAAAAATCGCCTTGGGCGCGGCGCGCATTGCCGGTCTCCTCGCTCTAAATCGCGAGTCCGCGCTGCCAATCTGCCTCGTCGGGCTTGAACGTCCCTAACCGTTGGTGCGCAGCGCGCCACTGTTGCCATGATCACGGTAAAGCTGTTCCAGCACGAAGGCCCGCAAAGGCAAGTATCACCGCCGCTGCCCCGCTCTGCATCATGGACCAACGCTTCGGCCAAAGCCTGCTCGACCTCCAGCGTGCCACGATGCTGGTTATCGGGCCGCGCGGTGCCCTCGATCAAAGCTCGTCCGCCCGCCATCGGTTTTTTTACCAGAAGATCCTCGTGGTGCCAGCGGCATCATGCGTGTTCTGCGGGTTGGAGCACCTCAGGCGCATCGCGCAGCCCTACCACCGCAAAGCCGTACTCTACTGGTAATGAGGCGTGATTCTAGCCTATGCATCGGCGCAACGGAATCACGCGACGCCAGCCCACGCAATAGGCTTTTATGTCAGGTTCTCACTGGCTGGCAGTCTTCACCACACTCTGGACTATAACCGGGACGAAGCTGCAAGGCGTATGCGGGTCGCGATGACGCCCGGTCCATGTAACTATATCGCCTTTATGAACAACCATACCGGACTGAAGTACGGCGATCGTGTTAGAGCCATTAAAATCAATCAAAATTCGCTTCGATGTTAAATATTGCGGCGATATCAGTCCACCTACTTGTTGCTCAATGCGTGCTGTTGATTGCAAGGTTTGCCATTGAGGTACCGTGCCTGCAACCGTGCCATATTCGACACCACCAGCGTACGGCATATTCAGGTTGCACGATTGGGCCCTCGCAACCGAAGCTGCTGGCTTCGGAGAATCGGCGAGGGACGCCCGGCCTTGCAGCGCGGTCGACGTGGTTTCGCATCCGCCGAGACTGCAAAGCACCAGTACGAGGAAGGGCGCTCGCAACGCGCTGCGCCCGAACCAGTTTCGGGTCGTTGCCGAGCTGACACAAACCGCCGCCGCTGAGCCATGCAGATTGTGGTCAACGTCTTCTATCGTGCAGTTCATGTTCCCCCCGCAGAATTGACTTGCCGTGAGACGCGCACATCCCCGGCATCGCATGGTGCATCAGGGGGCGCGTATTGTCCATGAGCGACGACGCAGGTTTCGCGCGCTGGGGCCGAACGATTGTCACGACCATCAGACCGAGCAGCGCGGCAAGCGAAGTGGGTACGGCCTGGCTACCGAAGTAAGCCGATAAGCGAAGTAACGCGCTTGAATTTCTGACTTTTGGGGCAAGAAGGTACTGAGTTTCGGGGGAGGCTCTTAAGGGGTGTTCAGCGAGACGATGAGATCGATGGTTTGACGATCTGGATGGCGCAGGGGCGTCATGACTTCCCGAAGCGCCCGCACAACATTCAGGAGGTGCGGCATTCAAGACAGACCGGGGCAACACGACCCTTCGTCCGTCACTGACTATGTTGTTTTGGCTTGCAGAAAGTGTGCCTTGGTGGCGGCCATGACGCGGGTTTGGCTCCCACCGCAATCAATGCGCGGCCCCTCAAGGCTCGATCCGCCCCGGCCTGACGATCACATCAAAGCCCTGCAGAGCCCATCTACACACACAACAAAGCTACGCGACTCTCCTGCCCCTTTTTAAAGGGGGAAGGAAAACCGCGTTCCGCTTTGCGTATATCTTGTATTCCCCGTGAGCAACCTGCGATCAGGGGCTAACGCGGGAGTTGTGCCTGTTGCTCGCGATAGCCACAGCGCCTAACCCGACAACTGCGAGCCCAGCCACACCGACACCAATACCGGGATTGAACCCGGTTGAAGCTTCGCTACCCTCCGGCGCGCCTCCACAGGGAGCACTTCCAGGGATATGAACGGCATTGGCCTGAACCACCTTCGCGGTGGTTCCATCGGAAAAATCAATCACGCCCGAACTGTTTCCGGATGCCATGACGACATCTCCGGAATGAAGGACAGCGCCCTGCATCAAAGGCCTGAAACCATGGCCCCGATTGACCATCAAAGAACCGGAAACCTGACTGACCGTTGCCGAGCACGCGCTCCCTGGCAAAACATCAGCAGCGGCGGTCCCTGTGAAAACCAAAGCCATTATTGCAGAACAGGCAATAAACTTTTTCATGACAGTCGCATCCCTAAAAGGCGCCCAAAAATTAAGAACCCTCCGAACTCGAAGATTCTCCCCACGCAAATGCAACCTATAGTATGGTTCATTCGCTGTCAACCTGCAGCACGTGCCAATCTAGCGCAATCGCATTTCAAAACAGGGTCGGCAGCGTGCAACCGCCGACCACATCCTGCCCTGCTCGCCTCAGATTGGCCCAGAGCGAGCTTTTCGCCTTCTTTTACATTATGTTGAGTGCCATGAGGCTGAGCCAGATGTTGTTACAAAGATGCTGGTAAGTCAAGATTTTAAGGACTTCGGCTTAAGTGGTTGCCGATTTTCATATTGGGCGCGGACCTTTGCCTTTCGGGCTTCATCCGAAAAGCGGCCCCGCCAGCGTCATCGCGGGAGCCTGGCCACCCGGTTCACGTCTGATGCAATCCCCGCTTGAAAGGCGCAGCCTCGAACGACGCCGGACAGGCAGCGCGATGATTTGGAGCATGCCCCGGAAACCACCGTGAAAACCATCATGAAAATTGCTGCGCGACCGGCCGGTTCGCGATCATGCGCCCCAGGATCGACGGGCATGTGGATGGCCTGTTGACAAACGCCGCGGATAGAAACGGGCGTACGCACCGCAATCGAAAGACCGCAACAACAGTCTGATCAGCCAACACTACGATAAAAGCAGCCTGATGATCAGCGCCAACCTCAACATTGCCAGAGGGGTGAGCTTTTTCGGCGACGCCAAAATGATAACAACCATGCTCGATCGCGCTGCCCCCCACTGCGATGTCATGGGGACAGGAAGAGACTCCTCACGCTTCGCGAGCCAGGAAACCTTTCGCCCCAAGATGCCGGTTCTGGAGGCTGTTCGGCGGCTTCAACGCAACGAGCGATCACGCTTGCGCGTCCTCCAGGATCATCGCAGAGGCTTTCTCGCCGATCATGATGGCGGCGGCATTGGTATTGCCAGAGACCAGGGTTGGCATGATGGAGGCGTCAGCGACTCGCAGGCCGACAATGCCGATTACCCGCAAGCGCGGATCGACGACCGCCATCGCGTCAGTGCCCATTTTGCATGTGCCAACCGGATGATAGATTGTGGTGGCGGTCTGGCGGATAAAGGCCAGGTAATCACGATCAGACTCCACGGCTGGTCCGGGCCGCAGTTCGGCTTTGACAAAGCGGTTCAGCGGTGCGGTCTGTGTCAGCCGACGCGCCAGCCGCAGCCCGGCAATGGCGACATCCTGATCCAGTTTCGTTGCGAGATAATTGGGATAGATCAGCGGCGGGTCATCAGCTGACGCCGTTGCCGTCACGATCCTGCCCCGACTTTCGGGCCGCAACTGACACACCGAAGCGGTAAAGGCTGCATAGGAATGCAAGCCCTTGCCCGGCTCGTCGCTCGACAGGGGCTGAATGTGGAACTGGATGTCCGGCGTATCGAGGCCCGGTGCAGATCGTGCGAAAATCGCCACCTGGCTCGCCCCCATACTCATCGGACCCCTGCGCCACAAAGCGTATTCCAATCCAATGCGCAATTTAAGCAGCGGATTGTTGACTTCGTTGTTGAGCGTTGGTCGCGTGCTGGCATAAACACAGCGCACCTGCAGGTGGTCTTGCAAATTCTCACCGACTCCTGGCGCGTCATGCAAGACGGGAATCCCCGCCTGAGCCAGTTGCGCGGCAGGGCCAATGCCCGACAAGGCCAGCAATTGGGGTGAATGGACAGCCCCCGCCGAAAGGATGATTTCCCTGCCAGCGAAGGCGCGCTGCTCCACGCCATTGTGCCTGAACGCCAGTCCGACCGCCCGCCGACCTTCCAGAACGATCTGCCGGGCCTGGGCATTTGTGATCACAAGAAGATTGGGACGATGACGCGCGGGTCGCAAAAACGCCACCGCCGCGCTGCAACGCCAACCATTGCGGGCCGTCAACTGAAAATAGCCAGCGCCTTCCTGCTGCGGGCCATTAAAGTCGGAATTGTGCGGAATTCCAAGATGGGAGGCTGCTTCAATATAGGCATCACAAATATCCCGCCGGACTCGCATATCTGAAACGCTGAGCGGGCCGCCGGTACCGTGAAAGTCATCAGCGCCGCGCTCCTGATTCTCGGAGGCCATGAAAAACGGCAGAACGTCTTCATAGGACCAGCCTGTGCAGCCGAGCTGACGCCATTGATCAAAATCAGCGCTCTGGCCACGGATATAAAGCAGACCATTGATCGAGCTTGAGCCGCCCAGAACCTTGCCGCGCGGCCAGGACAGGCTGCGACCATTGATCCCCGCATCCGGCTGTGTGCGCAGGCACCAGTCGGTGCGAGGATTGTGCATGGTTTTGAAATAGCCCACCGGGATGTGGATCCATGGGTTCGTATCACGAGGGCCAGCCTCGATCAGCAAAACCCTGGTGCGGGCATCTGCTGACAGGCGGTTGGCCAGCACGCAGCCCGCAGATCCCGCACCCACGATGATATAGTCAAACCTTAAATCGCCGATGATTGTTGACATTGCGACTTCACGAACCCGCTGGCATGGCTCGATCCCGCAGCATCATGGCACCCTGCGCCCTTGGCACCCGCATCATCAGGACCGAGACGAAGCTGATGAGACTGACAAGCAGCATGTAAATGACGATATACCATGGGCTGCCATGATTTTTCTGGAGCAGGATCGTCGCAACGATCGGCGTCAATCCGCTCGCGAATATGCCTGAAAACTGATAGGCAAATGAAACCCCGGTGTAGCGCACATTCGCCCCGAACTGGCTCGCAAACAGCGAAGATTCCGGCCCGTAAACCAGCGGATAGGCGAGCGACAGCGGCACGACAATCGACAGCCAGACCAGATAGGGATGCGCGCTGCCGTAGGCTTGCATGACAGCGAAGGATGCAAAGGTTGTCAGGCCAACCAGAATGCATCCGATGGCAAAGACCTGCTTCATGCCATACCGATCCGCCAGGGCCCCAGAAATCAGGATGAAGGGAATCATCAGCGCCGACGCCAGTATGACGCCCCCCAGCGCGAAGCCCTGGGTCAGATGCAAAGTGCCAACCACATAGGGAATGATGAAAATTCCAAACATGTTGAAGCAGGCTCCTTCGACGTAGCGCGCTCCAAGCGTCAGCACTATGGCGCGCGGGTATTGTCGAAACATGTCCAGCGCGGGCAAGGTCGAGCGCTTGTCTTCTGCGAGCAATTTAAGAAATTCCGGCGATTCCATAACCCGCAACCGGATGAACAGGCCCACCGCGACCAATATGGCGCTGAGCAGAAAAGCCAACCGCCAACCCCACGCCATGAACTGCGCGTGCGGCATGAAATTGAGCAGGGCCACCATGCCAGCGCTTGACATGAGGCCCGCGGGCACGCCCAATTGCGGAAACGAGCCAAAATAGCTGCGGCGGTTTGCTGGCGAATGCTCGATGGCCAAAACCACGGCACCGCCCCATTCCCCGCCAATGCCGATGCCTTGCAGGATGCGCAAAAGCAACAGCAGCAGTGGTGCAGCAATGCCCAGGGTTGCATAACCAGGAAGCGCGCCGATCAGGAATGTCGCAACGCCCATGATCAGCAGCGTCAGGATCAGCACTTTCTTGCGACCAATCCGGTCACCAAAGTGACCGAAAATCAAGCCGCCGACCGGGCGAGCAACAAACCCGATAGCAAATGTCGTATACGACAGCAGTGTTCCGACGATTGGATTGACCGTTGGAAAGAATACTTTGTTTAGCACCAAGGTTGCTAGAACACCAAACAAGAAAAAATCATACCATTCAATCATGGTTCCTATAGCGCTGGCCATGGCAATGCGACGAATTTTCGCTTCGTCAGTTGCGGAAGTGTAAGTCTGGCTCATGATTTCCTCCTGATGTTTTTTTGGTTGTCGTCCATTTTGATGGACCGTTTCAAAATCCCTTGCCTGTACGTCGAAAAATATGAGGCGGATGTCTAACTGTCCGACGAATTCCCCTGCCCGATCAGTCAGCACCCTCGCGGTGCTCGGTTGCGGACCTCGTCCTTCGCCGACACTCCCGATGCACCCTGGCCTCCATGACCGTCTGACCAGAACCGCCATAATTCCATTCAATGGGATATTTTTCACTTGTCAATGATAATTATTGATCTCGGTTCGTTGGCGTGCAATATTTCGCGGGAGAGTGAGCCGGGCCCAAAGTCCGTGTCAACTTTGGATGTGGAGAGGACGCACGCTATGAGAATGACGACGGAAGAGGCCTTCGTAAAAGTGCTGCAGATGCATGGAATCGAACATGCCTTTGGCATTATCGGTTCCGCATTCATGCCCATCTCGGACCTCTTCCCCCAAGCTGGAATCACCTTCTGGGACGTGGCGCACGAGACAAATGGTGGCCTGATCTGCGATGGTTACACCCGCACCACCGGCAAGATGGGCATGGCCATAGCGCAAAATGGTCAGGGCGTCACAGGCTTTGTCACCGCCGTCAAGACAGCCTATTGGAACCATACCCCGATGCTGCTGGTAACCCCGCAGGCGGCGAACCGCACCATCGGCCAAGGCGGCTTCCAGGAAGTAGAGCAGATGGCGCTGTTTCGCGACATGGTCTGCTATCAGGAAGAGGTGCGCGATCCGGCCCGCGTGCCCGAAGTGCTCAACCGCGTCATCGCCAAGGCAAAACGGCTCTCCGCACCTGCCCAGATCAACATTCCGCGCGATTTCTGGACGCAGGTGATCGACGTGCCCATGCCCGCCATGGTCGAATTCGAACGTCCGTCGGGCGGCATCAAAGCCATCGCTGAAGCAGCAAAACTGCTGTCCGAGGCGAAATTCCCGGTCATCCTGTCCGGGGCGGGGGTGGTGCTCGCCAATGCCATTCCTGCCTGCGCGGCGCTGGCGGAAAGGCTCGACGCGCCAGTCTGCAATAATTACCAGCACAATGACAGTTTCCAAGGCAGTCATCGTCTGGCTGTCGGCCCGCTCGGCTACAATGGCTCGAAGGCGGCCATGGACCTGGTGGCAAAGGCGGATGTTATTCTCGCACTGGGCACTCGGCTTAATCCGTTCTCGACCCTGCCCGGCTATGGCATCGACTATTGGCCGCAGGAAGCCAGGATCATCCAGGTT
>DAICZI010000340.1 GCA_027311205.1 Beijerinckiaceae bacterium
GTGCTGCATCAAGCCAATGGCACGGGGGATGGCCCGGATTATTTCATCCCTCATCTGCATGCCTCGGATGACCAGGCCAACAAAGCGTGTGCCGCCCGCGCCAAGGATTTCAAAGCACAAAAACGCCACTTTGAAGGCACCTTCAAAACCGGGTTGAATGCGGCTTTGCCAGGCGTGCCACTGCTCAGCGCAGGCTTTGGCGATGACGATGACCGAAGCTGGATTTTGAAAACCGCAACCCACCAATTCGGCCCGAGTGGCTACGTAACCCATTTTTCAGCGGAGGGTCATTAAAGGACATTTTAAGCCCCAGTCATGCGCGGCACGCAGATTGAAATTTTTTCACGGAAAGCAGGAAAATTTTTCCATTCGTTCTTGCGCGCTACACGAGGCCATCTCGCCACGCCCGATTTGCGGGCGGGATTTCTCAATCACCAGCGTTTCCAGGCGGCGCTTGTTGTCATCAAGTGCCCGGTCGATGCGTGCCAGCTTTTCCTCGGTCACCACATCAGAGGAAAGCCGCGTCTCGATCTGATAGAGCCGCTCGTCATTGGTGTCGCGGAAACTGGCAAAGGTGCGGTGGAAGTCCTCGAAGGCCTGGGTCACATCATTGCCGATGGCCTTGGTTTCGGGAGCAGGTTTGGTGCGCGGTTCAGCGGTCATGGTCATGCCTTTGGTTGGGAAACGGGAGAAGTGGGATGCAGAGAGAGAGAGAGAGAGAGAGAGAGAGAGGCTTCAGCGAAAGGCTGAAGCCGCCTTGCGGATGGCGCGCGCCAGACCGTCGGGCCTGGCGGGAAGATGGGCGCGTTTGACGGCGGACACCCGCGCTTGCGGCAGCATGGGAAAGGTCACGATCGAGATTTCCCATAAATCGAGCCGGATCAGCCGCCGGATACCGGTTGATTTGTCCTTGACGGCGCTCTCGGTGCGAAAGCCGATGGAGAGCCCGTCAAGCGCGCCATCGCGCATCAGCGCATAAATTTCGCGCGAGCGCGCCACTGCGAGATTGAGCTGGCCTTCAACCTTCAGCCCGCGCCCGTCCTCGATGATCGAGGTCCAGACGCCCAAAGGCTGCGCGGCATCGTGCTGCCACAGCATTTTCACGCCCGATGCGCCGCGCTTTTCCAGGGACGTGGCAAACGCCCCCGGCATCACCACATCGCGGCCCATGTCAACCACGCCAAACAGGCTGGCGTAACCAACAAAGGAACCATCCTGCGTCAGGCCGGAAATCTGGCCGGGCAAGTTCTTGGTTTCCAGCGCGGCAGTGATATGCGCCGTTTCAAGCTTGGGGAATTTGGCCGCCATCAGCGCACCTCCGGCGCGGTGGCGCGAGGCGCTGCGGATTTGGCTCGCGAAAGCGGCGCGAGCCGGGCGAGCAGCCCCAGGAATTCCGCCAGCACCCGTTCAGCTTCGGCGCTGGTGGGGCGGCTTTTGCGTTCTCGTCGGGCAAACATCATGGGTCATCTCCAAAATGGCGGTTAAACCGGGCAAGTTCGCGCACGAACAAATCAAACCGGCGGTTGGCGGCGGCCAGTTCGCGGAGCGTTGCCAGGAGCAGGCCCGAGGCGCTCGACGCCCACAAAAACAAGGCCAGATGCGCCAGATCGCCGCGCGCGATAATCGTGTCGATGATGTCATTCATGGTTTTGTCGGCAACGTGCCAGCGCCAGCGCCAGGATCCGGCTTTTGCCCACGCGGCAGCGCGCCATAGCCCAGCGCCTCGCGCTTTTCATCGATGGTCAGGAAACTCGCGGCATCGACCCGTGCCCATTCAATCTGCCGCTCCTCAGCCAGAGCCTCGATGCGATCAACATTGTAATCAAAGGTGAACGGCCCGTAGGCCTTGGCAAACCATGCCCCAAAGCTTTTCTGCGTGCGGGCAATCAGCGGGATCACGGTCTGACGCCAGAAGGCGCGGTTGGCCTCCTGGTAATTGGAAAACGTATTGTCGCCGGGAATGCCAAGCATCAACGGCGGCACGCCAAAGGCCAGCGCGATATCGCGCGCCGCGCCATCCTTGGCGGCCATGAAATCCATGTCCTTGGGGCTCATCGACAGGGCTTTCCAGTCCAGCCCGCCTTCCAGCAGCAAGGGCCGCCCGGCATTGGTCGGGCCGCTGAACGTGTCGTCGAGTTCGGCCTTCAACCGGTCAAACTGCTCGTCGCTGAGCTGGCTGCCTTCTGGCCCGGTATAAACCAGCGCGCCCGAGGGCCTGGCTGAATTGTCGAGCAGCGCTTTGTTCCAGCCGCAGGCGGCATTGTGAATATCAAGCGCCACCTGCGCTGCCACAATCGGCGAGAAGCCATAATGATCATCCAGCGGATGAAACAGCTTCAGGTGCAAAATCTGCGTCATGCCCTCGGCATTGACCGGGTAGCGCACCTTGTCGCCGCCGATCATGTAATCATAGGCGACCGGCCAGCCCGATGCGCCGGGCACGAGACTCATGCGGTCGGGGCGCAGCGCATAAAGCTCGCGCGGCATGTCTTCAACCAGCGTCGCCTCGATATAACCATTGCCAAACAGCAGCAGATTGGTGAACAGCGCCTCGAAAAACGTCGGGCCAACGTCGTTGGGATTGGGCCGCGCCAGCAAATCCAGCAGCGGATGCGCGGCGATTTCCTTGCGGCCCTCAAACATCAGCCACGGCACCGAAGCCGCCGCCTCGGCAATCATCCGCACCGTGCGATAGACCACGGCATTGCGCTCATAACCCTGCTGGGTCAGCGTCACATAATTGCGGGGCGTCCAGCGGGCCAGCCCCATGG
>DAICZI010000341.1 GCA_027311205.1 Beijerinckiaceae bacterium
CGCCGGAAAGGCAAAGCCATGCGCGGCATCGATGTTGATGACCCCCGGCGCAGAGCGCGTCGCCACCGGCACATCGCGGCCATCAACCTTGCCCGCCCGCATCTGCGCCACATAGGACGGCAACCGCGACAGGCCGTGGCCCTTCAACCCATCGGCCTCAGCCAGCGTCAGGGCCCGCGACACAGAAGCGGTATTTTCGCTTGTACACCCGTGCTTTAGCAACTTTTCATGAATCAATTTCTGTGCTGATTCCAAAGAGAGTTGCGCCATGATTTCAGCCTTCTGCCAAGTGAGCCAGCACGTTTTTTACCGTCAGGCACGATACCCGGATGTTGGATTCATCAGTGACACCAGCAATATGCGGGGTGAGAATGAGGTTTGGAACATTGCGGAACACATAGCCATCGTCGCCACGCAGCGGTTCGCTGGCGAAAACATCCAGCGCCGCGCCGCCAAGATGCCCCGTCAATAAGGCTGCCGCCAGGGCCTCGGCGTCGACAATGCCGCCGCGTGCGGCATTGATCAGGATGGCGCGCCGCTTCATCTTCGCGATGGTCGCCACATTGAACGATCCGCGCGTCTGATCCGTCAGCGGCACGTGCAGCGAAATGAGCTCGGCCCGCGCCAGCAGATCATCAAGGGCCACGGGCGCAACCTTGCTGGCGCTCCAGATCGGATCATCGCTGCCAATAAAAGGATCATGGGCGATGAGTTTCACACCAAAGATTTGCGCCCGGCGCGCCGTCTCGCGGGCTATGGCACCGAAGCCGACGAGGCCAAACGTCTTGTCGGCGATCTCGCGCCCGATCAAGTCCTGGCGCGGCCAGGCCCCTTCAATCATGCTCGTCGTCGCCTGATACGCGCCGCGCAACAGCATCATCGCGCTGGTCAGCACATATTCGGCCACCGCGACATCATTGGCACCGGTCGCCGGGCATACCGCAATGCCACGGGCCTCGCAGGCCGCAACATCAATATTGTCGAGGCCGACACCGAGCCGCCCCACCACCCGCAATTTGCCTGCCGCAGCCAGCAAGGCGCCGCGCACCTGCGTCCGGTTGCGCACGATCAGCGCGTGCGCATCGCCAATCAGGCTTTCCAGGCGGGCCGGGTGATCCACCAGATCGGGCTCATAGACGACATCATGACCGCCGAAGCCTTCATGAATCGCTGAAACATCCATAAATTCAGATATGATAACCCGTGCCATATCAGGTGCTGCGACAGCGATTGGCGGGCACGAACTTGCGTTGAATGACGTAGCCGTCAACCACCATCAGAGTGGCATTATTATCTGCTAAAACAAGGCATTGGAATGGGTTTTGCATCGGTTCGCTCCTCCCGGCTTTCAGTTTTGCCTTTATGTGCGTTCCAGGCCACGCGCTTCTTTTGACAGGTGCCGTGGCGCCGCCGCTGTTCTGCCCCAGGTCTCTGATCGTGCCGCCGCAGGCACTGTCCTTTTGCCCGCGTAACGCCGCCGCTTGGAGTCTGCGACGCATGCAGCAGACTCGGGGGCGGCATTAGCCCGGATTGCATCTCGGCGATCAGGCAAAAGCCACGGCCGCAAAACCGCCCCAGCACCCCGAACACCCCAGATATCTTATATAAGACCATAGAAGGAGCGGCCGTCAAGAGCCTTGCGCCGTTATTTGAACCGTGTCGGCAACGCTAATTTCAGTCCTTGTTGCCGACGCTGCTTTTCAGTCCTTGTTGGCGACGCCTGCTTCCGCAAAAGTCGCCATGTCATTATGGCAGGCGATGGCGGCCTTGATCATGCCCATCGCCAGCGCCGCACCCGAGCCTTCGCCGAGCCGCATCCCAAAATTGAGCAAGGGCTTCTTGCCGAGCCGCTCCAGCACGCGGGCATGGGCACCTTCCGCCGAAATGTGGCCAGCAAGGCAATGATCGAGCGCTTTGGGGTCAACAGCATGCAGCAAGGCCGCCGCCGCGCATACCACATAGCCATCGAGCACCACGGGCACCCGCTCCAGCCTTGCCGCCATGATCGCCCCCGCCATGGCGGCGATTTCGCGCCCCCCCAGGCGGCGCATCACTTCCAGCGGGTCTTTCAAATGGCCCTTGTGAAAGGCCAGCGCCGCCTCGACAGCGTCAATCTTGCGCTTCAGGCCCTCGTCATCGACGCCGGTGCCGCGCCCGACCCATTGCGACGCCTTGCCGCCATAGAGCGCGGCATAAATCGCTGCGGCAACGGTGGTGTTGCCAATGCCCATTTCGCCGAGGCCGAGCACATCCGCGCCCCCGGCAATCGCCTCCATGCCGAAGGCGAAGGTCGCGGCCGCTTCCTTTTCATCCATGGCGGCGGCAATGGTGATATCGCGGGTCGGCAGATCCAGCGCCAGTTCAAAGACTTTCAGGCCCAGGCCATAGCTGCCGCAAATCTGGTTGATGGCCGCGCCACCGGCGCTGAAATTCTGCATCATCGCGCGGGTGACGGAGGCTGGATAGGGCGAGACACCGCGCGCCACCACGCCATGATTGCCGGCAAACACCACGATTTGCGGGCGCTCAAAGGAAGGGCGCGCCTTGCCCTGCCAACCCGCCACAAAACAGGCGATGTGTTCCAGTTGGCCGAGAGAACCCGGCGGCTTGGTCAAATCAAGATCACGCGCCCGCGCCGCAGGATCAGCACCTGCTCGGTCATCCGCAGCGCCAACCTCGCGTGTTGCTCGACCAGAACGATCGCCGGGCCGCCCGCGCCGCGCAGACGGGCGAGCGCGGCCAGCAGCGTCTCCACCACGATCGGCGC
>DAICZI010000342.1 GCA_027311205.1 Beijerinckiaceae bacterium
TGATCGCACAATCGCCAATCTGGCAATGGCCAGCCAACATGACATTATTGACCAAGATGACTTCATTGCCGACCTGACAATCATGCGCGACATGGGCATGGGCAAGGAAAGTGCATTTGTCGCCAACTTTGGTCAGCCCGCCGCCGCCCGCCGTGCCGGGGTTCATGGTCACGCCTTCGCGGATCGTGCAGTCGCGGCCAATCTCAAGCCGGGTTTCCTCGCCCCTGAATTTCAAATCCTGCGGCTCATGGCCAATCGACGCAAACGGGAAAATCCTGGTGCGGGCACCAATGCTGGTGCGCCCGGCCACCGCGACATGGCTCAAAAGCTCGACGCCATCGCCAAGCACGACCCTCGCCCCCACATGGCAGAAAGGCCCAATTTTGACGCCGTGCCCCAGACTTGCGCCAGGCTCCACCATCGCCAGCGGATGAATGAGGCTGTCGGTCGCCGCCGTGCCGAGCGAAGCTGTTGCCATCTCAGTCATGCACCAGCATGGCGCTGAGTTCAGCCTCGCAGACGGTGGCACCATCAACTTTGCCTATCCCGTGATACCACCACATATTGCGGCGCTGGTTGATCTTGCGCAAATGGAATTCCACTTGGTCACCCGGTTGCACCGGCTTGCGGAATTTCACTTTGTCCATGGTCATGAAATACACCAGCGACGGGCGGCCCTTGTCCTTGAAGGCATTGACGCAAATCGCCCCTGCCGTCTGCGCCATGCCTTCAATCAGCAGCACGCCGGGCATGATCGGGCGACCGGGAAAATGCCCCTGGAACTGCGGTTCGTTGAAGGTGACATTCTTGATTCCGATGCAGCTTTCATCGCCGTTGATGGCGATGATGCGATCCACCAGCAAAAACGGATAGCGATGCGGCAGCGATTCGAGCAGGCGCAGGATATCCATGCTCTCAAGACTTGTATCACCGGCCCCAGTCATCATTCAGCGTCCTTGTTTTTTGACCCGTCTGCCTTTTGTTTTATCAATTGCTCAATGCCAAGCAAGGTGCGAAACCATTCCCGCATCGGGCGGGCGGGCGAACCGCCCCAGCGCTCGCGGGGCGGAACATCGCCCATGACGCCCGATTGCGCGGCGCTCTGCGCACCCGCGCCAATGCGCAAGTGCCCGGTGATCCCCGCCTGACCGCCCAGCGCCGCAAAATCACCGATTTCGGTCGAACCGGAAATGCCGACCTGCGCGACAATGACAGCGTGACGCCCAATCACGACATTATGGGCGATCTGCACCAGATTGTCGATTTTGGCCCCCTCGCCGATCACCGTGTCGCGAATCGCCCCGCGATCAATCGTCGTGTTGGCCCCGATCTCGACGCGATCCTGAATAATCACCCGCCCGACCTGCGGCACCTTCAGGTGGCCCTGTGGCCCCATGGCAAAGCCAAACCCATCCTGGCCGATGCGCGCGCCCGGATGAATGATGACATGATCGCCGAGCAAGGCGTGGCTCAAGGTGACATGCGCGCCAATGCTGCAATTGCGCCCGATGCGCACCTGCGCGCCAATCACGCCATGCGGGCCAATATGCGTGCCCGCACCAATTTCCGCGCCCGCACCGATGACGACGCCCGGATCGAGCGTCACGCCATCCTCAAGCCGGGCGTCGGGATGAATGAAGCAGGCCTCGCGGCCCTCACCCGGCAGCAGCGCAACCGGGCGCAGCGCTTCGGGATAAAGCAGGCTCAGGAGTTTGGCGAAGGCGATGTAGGGTTCCGGCACCACCAGAGCCAGCGTTCCGGCGGGCACCTTGTCGGCATAGCGCGGCGCAACAAAACACGCCCCCGCCTTGGTGGCGCGCAGGGCATCAAGATATTTCGGGTTTTCCAGAAACGACAACTCGTGCGCCCTGGCGCGATCAAGCGGCGCGACGCCGCCAAAGCTCAAGGCGGCATGATCGCCGCCCGGCAGCGTTGCGCCGGTGGCAGCACAGATGTCAGCAACGAACAGCGGCGTCGGGGTTTTGAAAAACTGCGGCTCAGCCATCAGCGCCCTGCCCCGCATGTCCGGCCCACGGCAGCCAGCCGCCCCACGGTGCTGATAAAATTACGGCCACCGAAGTGGCCGCAATCTTTTAGGCAAAGTGACTGATCCAGCCATGGTGCCATCAGAACGATGCACCACCAGAGAAGCTGAAGGCCTGCGTCTGATCGCCGGGAGCCTTGGTCAGCGGGAAGGCATAATTGATCCGGATCGGCCCCAGCGGCGAGGCCCAGAGGATTGACGCGCCCACTGACGACCGGATTTTCCGGGAATCATACACGCTCACGCATGTACCTTGCGTATAGGTCGGTGCTTGATCGTTGTAAGTACAAGGCGCACCGCCAGCAAAATTGGTTTTGCCCTGATAGCCAAACAACGTACCGGCATCGGCGAACACGGCTCCACGCAGGCCCAATTCGCGCGGCGTGCCGAAGAGCGGGAACTGCACCTCGGCTGAAGCGCCAAGATATGTTGTGCCGCCAAGGCTGTTGGATTGCGGATCGACACCAAGCGACACATCACGCGGCCCCATGCCGCCTGGTGCAAAGCCCCGCACCAGCGAGTCACCGAGGTTGAAATTATCAGCCAGACGCAATTTCTTGCCGCCATAGCCGTAGATATTGCCTGCCTGGAAGTGCAGGATGCCGACAAAGTCATCGGTAATCGGGTGGAACAGGCGCAGATCGCCGGTGTTGCGGAAGAACTTTGAGCTACCCCCAAGTCCCGCCACATCGCTTGTCACCGAACCGACAATAC
>DAICZI010000343.1 GCA_027311205.1 Beijerinckiaceae bacterium
CCGTATTGTCACGGACCAGGGCTTGCGTTTCTCGCTCTATCAAGCCCACAAAAGCCTGGGGATTGTTGCCCTTGCGCTGGTGGTGTGGCGCGTCGCACTGCGCTGGCACGCGGTCTTGCCGCCGCCGATCAGTCCCGCCTGGCAAAACCGCCTGTCAATCGCCACGCACCGGCTGCTTTATGGTCTGATGCTCATCATCCCCCTCAGCGGCTGGGCCATGATTTCCGCCTCGCCGTTGAAAGTGCCAACAAAAATTTTCGGGATCGTGCCCTTGCCGGACATCTTGCCCGCCAGTCTGCCGCTTTATCTTGGGTTGCTGAAAGCCCACGCTTGGCTTGGCTGGGTGCTGGCGGCGCTCCTGCTGCTCCACATCAGCGGCGCGCTCGCCCACATTCGCGACGGCATTTTCGCCTCGATCTGGCGCGAGGGTGCGGGAAAATAGCTAACCCTCCAGCACCAGCTTGGACGCCACCGTCGAATCAGCATTGAGCCGGTAAACCAGCGGCACGCCGGTGGCGAGTTCCATGCTGGGGATCGTCGCGGGGGTCAGGCCATCCAGCACCATCACCAGCGCCCGCAGCGAATTGCCGTGCGCCGCAACCAGGACGCGTTGGCCTGCGAGCACGCGCGGCAGAATGTGCTGGCAATAATAGGGCAGAACACGCGCCACCGTATCGCGCAGGCTCTCGCCGCCGGGCGGGGCAATGTCATAGGAGCGCCGCCATAGATGCACCTGCTCCTCGCCCCATCTCTTGCGGGCATCATCCTTGTTGAGCCCGGCAAGATCGCCATAATCGCGCTCATTGAGCGCCTGATCGGCGATGGTCACGAGTTTCGGCTGACCCAATTCAGCAAGGGCCAGCGCCAGCGTATGCTGCGCGCGGATCAGGCTGGAGGTGAACGCCAGGTCAAATTGCAAGCCCAGCCTGGCCAGTCTTTGCCCGGCGGCGTGAGCTTCCTCGATGCCTTGCGGCGTCAAATCCGGGTCACGCCAGCCAGTGAACAGGTTTTTCAGATTCCAGTCACTTTGCCCATGGCGCACCAGCACCAGAAGGTGTTCCATCATCATGTCCTTTGATTCGAAAAACTCAGCCCTCTTTCAGGCCCAGCACGTCGTGCATATCGTAAAGTCCGGGTTTTTTGCCGTGGCCCCATAGCGCGGCTCGCATCGCCCCCGCAGCAAACAGGCTGCGATCTTCCGCCCGATGGGTCAGTTCGATCCGCTCCCCTGCTCCCGCGAAAATCACTGTATGGTCGCCCACAACCGAGCCACCGCGCAAAGTCGCAAAACCAATGTCACCGGCTTCACGTGCGCCAGTGTGGCCATCGCGCTGGCGCACTGCATGCTGTGCAAGATCAATCCCGCGACCCGCCGCCGCCGCCTCGCCCAGCATCAGGGCCGTGCCAGAGGGCGCATCGACCTTCATGCGGTGGTGCATTTCCAGAATTTCGATATCAAACTCCGCGCCGAGCGTCCGCGCCACGCGCTGTACCAGCGCCGCCAGGAGATTGACACCAAGGCTCATGTTGCCGGAGCGGATAATCACCGCATGGCGCGCCGCAGCGCGGATGTGATCCAAATCAGTGGCACTCAGGCCTGTCGTGCCAAGCACATGCACGATGCGGGCTTGCGCGGCATATTTGGCCAGGCCGACGCTGGCGGCAGGCACGGTAAAATCCACAATGCCATCGGCATGCAATACCGCCTCCAGCGGGTCTTGCGAAATCAGCACCCCCAGCTTGCCGCAGCCCGCAAGCAGCCCGGCATCCTGGCCAAGCGCAAGCGAGCCCGTCGCCTCCAGCGCGCCGCTGAGCTTGACGCCGGGTGTGTCGTGGATGGTCTTGATCAGCATCCGCCCCATGCGCCCGGAAGCGCCAGCCACAACCAGCCGCATGTCAGTCACGCAGATTCTCCCTCACATTTGCTGAATCTATAGACCGATGCCGGGGCGATGCAAAGCACCCCTCGCATGGCGCTGGCTCGTACCAGCCTTGCATGACCGGCACGCCTCCACTAAGTCGGGGCCGAGCTCCATCCTGAAAGTTTGGCTTCCATGCCTTCACCCACCCCGCTTGACGAGGCCTTCCTGCCGGTATCCGGCTTTGTCGTGCCGCGCTTTGCCGGGCCTGCAAATTTCATGCGACTGCCGTGTCTGACACCAGAAGAGGCTCAAGCCCGGAAGGTCGATATTGGCTTGATTGGCGTGCCGTGGGATAATGGCACTTCCAACCGCGCCGGCGCCCGCCATGGCCCGCGTGCGCTGCGCGATGCCTCCACCATGGTGCGCATGTTCAATCAGGCGACGGGCGTCCATCCCTTTCACATCGCCCGCTGTGCTGATCTGGGTGACGCTCCTGTCAATCCGGTCGATCTGATGGATGCCTTGGCGCGGCTGACCGCATATTTTGCGGAAATTGCGGCACGCGGCATTGTGCCTTTATCCTTTGGCGGGGATCATCTTACCAGCCTGCCGATCTTGCGGGCGCTGGGGCACCAAGCGCCGCTCGGCATGATCCATTTTGATGCCCATACCGACTTTTACGACACCTATTTTGGTGATTTCCGTTATGCGCACGGCACGCCTTTCCGCCGTGCCGTCGAGGAGGGTCTGCTTGATCCCCAACGAATCGTGCAAATCGGCCTGCGCGGCACCAGCGTCACCGGCGAAGATGTCGATTTTGCCCGCGCTCATGGCGTGCGGCTTTTCTTTATCGAGGAAGTCATGGCCGCAGGCCCCGAAGCCGTGATGCGCGAG
>DAICZI010000344.1 GCA_027311205.1 Beijerinckiaceae bacterium
CCAGGCAACAGGCGTTCGGCGCGGGCGGTGTGCAGCAGGCCATCCAGCGTGGTGGGGATTTCCGCCGGAGCATCGCAAAGCTGGATATAATTGATGCGGGCGCGGGGGATGGCGCGGACATCCGCCAGCGTGGTGGAGGAGCGCGCAGTGTGCAGCGCATCGACCAGCAGGCCGCCATTCCCGGCACCGGCCGCCTCAAGGATGCGCAGGGCCGTCGCCACATTGGGGATTTTGGTCCAGGGCATCGGTTCCAGATCCGCCGTGAGGCCATAAGGCCGTGCGGCAGCGCAAAAGGCGGCAAAAGATTGTGTCAGCCGAGCCTCATCGGGGTCATCGCCCGCCACCAGAATGGCTTTGGCTCCCAATGCGCCGCAGACGTCCAGAAATGGTGCAAATTCGGCAACCGTGAAGGCCGCATTGAGCCGGACGATTTCCATGTCAAAAACCGGAATGCCGGTTGCTTGCAGTGCCCTTCTGGTCTCGCGCAGCAGCGCCTTGTCGGTGATCAAGGGCGAAGTGTCGTTGCCGCCCGGCACGGCCGGCAGCGCCCTCAGGCCGACGGCATCGTAACCAAGCCCGGCGGCCAGTTCCAGAACCTCCGGCGGCAGCATCGGCGCTGTGGTGAGATAGGCCAGCGAGAATTTGCGCGGCATGGCGGTTCAATCCTGGTTGGGGCGCCGGGTCATGTGCTCCACGGCGCGATAGGCAAAAGTGATGGCGGGGCCAATGGTGATGCCGGGCCCGGGATAGACGCCGCCCATGATCGACTGCGCCTCGTTCCCGCAGGCATAAAGCCCATCAATTGGGCTGTTGTCGGCCTTCAGCACACGCGCATCAACATCGGTAACCAGCCCGGTGGCCGCGCCAATATCGCCCGGCCAGAGCCGCACGGCATAAAAGGGCGCAAAAGTGAGCGGCCCCAGCGTCGGGTTGGGGCCGTGCGCCGCATCGCCGTTGGCGGTTTGATAGGGCGTCGAGCCGCGTGCAAATTCCAGATCAATGCCGGTCGCGGCAAAGCCATTCATGCGGGCAACGGTCGCCTCCAGCACGGCGGGCTCCATGCCCAGCTTCACGGCCAGCGCGGCGAGGCTCTGCGCCTCGATGAGATAGCCATCCTTGATAAAGGGCGCAAAATCGCGGGTGCCCATGCGGGCCATGCCAAGGCCGTATTTTTTCAGGCCTTTCGCGTCGGTGATGATGAAGCAGGGGATGGTGGGTCGCGATGCGTTGGCCTCGAACATGGCGCGGGCAAAGCGATGATAGGAGACCGATTCGTTGACGAACCTCCGCCCGGTCTGGTCAACGCAGAGCGTGCCGGGCTTGGAGCGGTCGAGCACGAAATGCGGGAAGACGGCGGTTGAGCCATCGGGCCGCTGACGTGTCGATACCGGTGCCCAGAAGGCATTGTCGAGACCGCCCTCGCCAAAGCGCGCGCCCAGAAGCAGCGCCATCTCCTGCAAGGCGCCGGTGTGGCCGGGTGCGGCGGGGCTCAGTTCCGGCATGGGGGATGGCAACATCTGCGCCCGACGCTGAGCGTTGCGGTTGAACCCGCCCGCCGCCAGCACCACAGCGCTGGCACGCAGATGCCGGGTGACGCCGCCCTGCTCGGCGACAAGGCCCCTGACCGCCCCGTTTTCCGTGATGAAACTGGGTACCTCGGTTTCGAGCAGCACCGGCACATTGCGCCCGATCAGCGAGGCCAGCAGGCGCCCCACCAGAGCATTGCCCATCACCAGCCGCGTGCCACGCCGCCCGGCGATGCGGTCGCGGCCATAATGACCAAGAATCCGCGCGGCATGGCGGACGGACTTGGCCGAGTGGCGCAAATTCAGCAAATGGCTAATGTCGGTGCGATCCACCATCATGCCGCCAAAAATCGTGAATTCCGGGATCGGCGGGCGAATGGCGTTCAGCGCCGCGCCAAGCACCCGGCCATCGAAGGGCACAGGCTCCAGCGCCCGCCCGCGCAAGGTTGCGCCTTCATATTGCTGCTCATAATCCGGGTGCGTGGCATAGGCGCGAAAATGCACCTCTGAATGATCTTCCAGCACGTCAATGGCCTTGGGGCCGCTGGCAATGAAAGCGCGGCGCAGATCGGCGGGGGCGCGGTTGCCCACTGCCGCATCGAGAAATTGCAGCGCCTTTTGCGGACTGTCCTCACCTGGCACCGAGGCGGCATGGCGGGAATTGGGAATCCAGGTCGTTGCCGCCGACAATGCCGATGTGCCGCCAATCAGCCCCGTGCGCTCGATCAGCAGCGGCTTTTGGCCAGCGATGGACGCAAACAGCGCCGCCGACAGGCCCGCCGCTCCCGAACCTATGACAATCACGTCAAAGGCCGCGTCCGGCGCGAGGCCATGCAGTGGGGTGATCATGCGCCAACTCCCCGCTGGTGCAGCAGAAAATCCACCAGCAGTTCCTGAAGCGCCAGATACATGGCCGAACCGGTCGACGTGCGGCACCCGATTTGGCGCGCGGCAGCGATCAGCGGTGTCACCTCTGGTGCCGTGACGACGCAGGCAACGAACATGGCAGGTGTCAGACACTTGACGGCAAAGGGCAGTGGCGCGAAGCCCGGCATGCCCGCTGGCGTGGCATTGGCGACAAGATCAAAGCCGGTGGGATCATCCGAACCGATGCTGACGCGCCCTTTGCCTTGCGCGGCGAGCCGACCGATGAGCGCATCCCGGCGCGTCGCATCGGCATCGTGGATGGCGAGTTCGGCGACGCCCGCCTCGATCAGCGCGAAGG
>DAICZI010000345.1 GCA_027311205.1 Beijerinckiaceae bacterium
GAACATTCCGGCGCTCTCCCACGCATCCACATGCGGGTTGATTTCGGCGGCGATGAATTTGCCAAGGCTGCGACGCAGGGCCTCGTGTTCGGGGGTGATCTGCATGGGGTTTTTCCAGTCCTTGCGCTTGGCACGGGTTAGTGCTTGTCTGACAAGGTGAAACCATCTGCGGTCAGATGCAATGGTTTTGTCATGGGGTGGGGTTCATGGATGATCGCGTCATCATCACTTGCGCAGTGAACGGCGTCATCACCGACCCGCGCCAGCACGCCGTGCCGGTGACGCCCGCCGAAATGGCGGCCGAAGCGCGCCGGGCTTTTGCGGCCGGGGCCAGCGTGATGCACATTCACCTGCGCCAGCAAGGCGAGGGCAAAGGGCATCTGCCGAGCTGGGATCCTGCGCTTTCACGCGAGGTCTGCGCTGCCATCCGCGCCGCCTGTCCGGGCGTCATCATCAACCATACCACGGGCACGGTGGGGCCGGATATTGCCGGGCCGCTCGCCTGCCTGGCCGCCAGTCGACCGGAAATCGCCGCCTGCAATGCCGGGTCGCTGAATTATCTGAAGCTCAAGGCCGATGGCCAATGGGCCTGGCCACCAATGCTGTTTGACAATCCGGTGAGCAAAATCGCCGCTTATCTCGCAGCAATGCGTGAGCACGCCATCAGGCCGGAATTCGAGTGTTTTGACACGGGTATTATCCGCTCGGTCGGCATGTTTCATGATTCCGGGATGGTCGCCCGCCCGCTGATGTATAATTTCGTCATGGGGGTGGCCTCGGGAATGCCCACCGATACGGCGCTGCTGCCTATCCTGAAGAAGCTGGCGCTGGCAGGCAATCCTTTCGCTGTCACCGCCATTGGCCGTGCCGAAATCTGGCCGCTCCACCGGGCTTGTGCCGAAATGGGCGGCAATTTGCGCAGCGGCCTTGAGGATACGTTTTATCTGCCCAATGGCGCAAAAGCTGCCTCCAACGGCGTCTTGATCGAAGCTTTGGCCGGGCTGGCGCGCGCGGCGGGGCGCATCATCGCCGGGCCGGACGAGGCCCGCACCATGTTGGGCATCTTCAAAGAACGGGTGGCGTGATGGAACATGAAAACACCGGCGGTGTCAGCCCGCCAGGTCGCATCGGCCGCGTCGCTCTGGGTGATCTTCTGCACCGCTCGGCGCGGCGCCATGGCGCGAAAGTTGCGCTGACCGAGGGCGAAAGGCGCATCAGTTATGAGGAACTTGAACGCGACGCCAATCGCTTTGCGCATTATCTCATCGGCTCGGGGTTGCAGCGCGGCGACAAGGTCGCGACCCTCACCGGCAATTCGATTGCCATGGTCACGGCGCTGTTCGGCATCCACAAGGCCGGGCTGGTCTGTGTTCCCGTCAACACCATGCTGGGTGCCGACGATATAGGGTATATTCTTGACCATGCAGGCGCGAAGGCGGCGGTGGTCGATGACAACATCCTGGCAGATGCGCCGAGGCGCGCGGTCCTGACCACGCTGAAACTGGCGCTGGTAGGCGTCGCAACGCCTGCTGGCTCCCCGCTCGGCGGCTCAATGCCCTTCACGGATGCGCTGCAGGGCCAGCCCGATCACGAGCCCGACGTCGAAATCGACGACCGCGATCTGGCGATTATCACTTATACCAGCGGCACAACTTCGCGGCCCAAGGGCGCGATGCACGGCCATCTGGCCATCGTCATGGCCGCCATGTCAAACGCCATTGAATGGAGCCTCAAGCCGCAGGACGCCATGAGCGGACAATTGCCGGTATTTCACTGTGCCGCCCACGCCGGACTTGTTGGCATGTTGGTGGCGGGCGGTTCCTTTGCGCTGATGCGCGGCTTCGATCCCGGGGTAGTGATTGAAACCATTGCGCGCGATCATCTGACGCTGTTTGTCGGCCATCCGATGATGTTTGGTGCGGTGCTCGACCATCCGGCCCGCAAGCTGCATGATCTCGCCTCGTTGCGTCTCTGCATCTTCGGCCTCGCGCCGATGGGCGAGGCCTTGCAACGCCGGGTGGTGGCAGAATTATGCCCCAATCTGGTCTGCGCCAGCGGCCAGACCGAAATGTATCCGATGACCACCGCCACCCAGCCCGCGCGCACCTTGCAGCGCTTCGGAAATTACTGGGGCAACACGCTCAGCATCACTGAAGCCGCGATCATGGATGATGAAGGCAGGCTGCTGCCAACAGGCCAAATTGGCGAATTGGTGCATCGCGGCCCGAATGTGATGCTCGGCTATTATCGCGAACCGGGTGCGACCGCCGCCGCCCGCGCCCATGGCTGGCACCATACCGGCGACCTGGCGCTGATCGACGACCACGGCGAGGTTCTGTTCATTGATCGCAAGAAGGACATGATCAAATCTGGCGGCGAGAACATCGCCTCAAGCCGGGTTGAGGCAGCGCTGGCGTCGCATCCTGATGTCGCCATGGTCGGCGTGGTTGGCTTGCCGCATCCTCATTGGAGCGAGGCGGTCGCGGCCTTTGTCGTGCTGAAGCCCGGTGCAAAAGCCAATGAGGCGGCCTTGATGGCGCATGCCCGGCAGTCGCTTGGCGGGTTTCAGGTGCCAAAACTGTTGAAACTTGTGCCGACCATCCCGATGACCGCCACCGGCAAATTGCGCAAGGTGGAATTGCGCCAGGCGCACGCCCATCATTTTGATAGCGCGGCGGAGCGGTAGAACGTGCAGCGCTTCATCAGCAGCATGGATACCAGCAGCGCCGCCTTCGCCGCCAACCGTGCGG
>DAICZI010000346.1 GCA_027311205.1 Beijerinckiaceae bacterium
GTGTTGAACGCCAGGGCCACAGCCTGACGCTGCATGTGGTTCCTGCGGCGACCCTGTTGAAATCAAGCCTTGGCGATCAAACGATCGGGCGTATTGGCATCGAGAATGATGGCAAACCGGCCGATTGGCGGCATGTGTCCTACTCGCTGCCGGGCGCGGTGAGGGCTGGGACTTCAGAAACCTGGTATTGGATCACCAATACCGGAACGGCCTTGAAGCGTATCGTCACCGGGCAGGTCTCTGCCAATCAGATTTCTGGTCCGATCCGCATTGGTGCGCTGGCAGGGAAAATGGCGCGCTCGTCATTTGACAGCCTGCTCAATCTGATGGCGGTGCTGTCCGTGTCGATTGGCCTGATGAACCTGCTGCCGATTCCGA
Organism: Beijerinckiaceae bacterium; assembly: GCA_027311205.1. GTDB lineage: Bacteria > Pseudomonadota > Alphaproteobacteria > Rhizobiales > Beijerinckiaceae > REEB77. Next base: position 379 of record DAICZI010000346.1, read on the forward strand.
TGCTTGATGGTGGCCACCTGTTGTTTTACGCCTATGAGGCGCTGTTCCGGCGTCCGATGAGCGAGCGGGTGCAGGAATATGGCTTTCGGCTCGGATTGGTTACGGTGGCAGCACTGATGCTGTTTGCTGTGTCGCACGACATCCTGCAGATGCTGCGCTGATAAAATAAGGATAGGTCATGACAGCTTCGTCGCGCATCGCGCTTGTTACCGGGGCAGGAACCGGCGTTGGCCGCGCTGCGGCGCATGGCCTGATGCAGGCGGGCTGGCATGTCTGGCTCACGGGGCGGCGAGCGTCGCTGCTGCAAGAGACAGCGGCCTTTGCGCCGCAGCTTGCCAGTGTGCACGCTTGCGACGTCAGCCATCCTGATGAGGTGGCGGGGCTGTTTGCCGCCATCAAGGCGCAGTCCGGCCGGCTTGATCTCCTGTTCAACAATGCGGGCACGGGGGCGCCCCCGGTGCCGATGGAAGACATCACCTTTGCGCAGTGGCAGGCGGTTCTGGCGGTCAATCTCACGGCGGCGTTCCTCTGCACGCAGCAGGCATTGCGCTTGATGAAGGCGCAAACGCCCCGCGGCGGGCGCATCATCAACAATGCCTCAATCTCGGCGCAGGCCCCGCGCCCGAATTCGGCCCCCTACACAGCGACCAAACACGCCCTTACCGGCCTGACGAAATCGACCATCCTTGACGGACGGGCCTTCGACATCGCCTGTGGTCAGATCGACATAGGCAATGCCGCGACCGAGATGACCGAAGCCATGAAGCAGGGCGTGCGCCAGGCTGATGGCTCACTGAAGCCGGAACCGCGCATTGATCCCAAATTGGTGGCCGATGCGCTCGTCTATATGGCGGGCCTGCCGCTTGAGGCCAATGTGCCGTTCATCACCGTCATGGCCACCAAAATGCCCCTGACAGGACGCGGCTGAAACCGGAAGAAATTACGAAATGACCTTGCACCTTACCATCGTCAACAAGGCCTATTCCTCATGGTCGTTGCGGCCCTGGCTGCTGATGCGCCAGTTCGAGATCCCTTTTGAAGAGACGGTCGTTCCGCTGCGCCAGAGCGATACTTTGGCGCGCCTGCTGGCGGTATCGCCGACAGGCAAGGTTCCGGCGCTGCGGGATGGCGATGTGCACGTGTGGGAATCGCTGGCACTTCTGGAATATCTTGCGGAAAGCTTTCCGCAAATGGCGATCTGGCCGCGCGAACGCGCAGCCCGCGCCCTTGCCCGCTCCATCAGCAGCGAGATGCATGCCGGGTTCACGGCCTTGCGCCAGGAATGCCCGACGAATTTCCGCCGCGTGCCACGCGCCCCGCGTACGGCGCTGAGCGCTGACGCAAAGGCCAATATCGCGCGGATCGAGGCGCTGTTTGCCGACAGCCGCGTCCGCTTTGGCGCAGACGGCCCATTTCTCATGGGCAAGTTCTGCGCGGCCGATGCGATGTATGCACCCGTCGTCAACCGGCTCTACGCCTATGATATCAAGGTCAGTGCCGCGACAAAGGCCTATATGGACGCCGTGCGGGCGCTGCCCGCCTGGCAGGCCTGGCACCAGGATGCTGCGGCGGAGCCGTGGGTGATCGAAGACTATGAAAGGGTGTGATCCCTCGATTTAGGCGCTGGGATCAAGCCTGCCGTGCCAGTCACGAGCCAGGCGGCGATCATCCCGAGGCCACCGGTTGGGGCGGCAAAGGGAAACAGGCTGTGGCCATAAAGGCCAAATACGGTGAGGTCGGCGCTGAAGAGGGCCGCCGCCAGGGCCATCAATGTCCCAGCCAGGCGCAGGAGTTGGGCTTGGCGCGCCTTCGCCTGTTGCAGCCAGGCGCCGATGCCCAGCAGCGCTGCGGCATGCACCAGCAGAAACTGCGCCGCAATGGCCAGCACGCTGGTGTTGCCGCCACCATGGGCGGCCCGCGCCGCCAGAGCCACGCCGCAGGCCCCCAGCAGGCCCGCGAGGCCCAGGAACGTGCGACCAAAGCCGTTAGTGGAGATTGCGTTCATATGTTGTTATCCCTGAATGCACGATTTAAGCAAAATAGATCATAAACCAAGTCTGTTGGGCGAATCTTCAACGCCTCGATGCGAAAGTAACGGTCGCTTTCGAGGATATATTATGGCCGCTCCCGCTTCACATGATACCCCATTGCACGTTGTCATTGTTCTGGATCATGCGCGCATCACGGGTGGTCAGGCCAAGGTGGCTTTTGATAGCGCCATTGGCCTGAAACGGGCAGGGCATGAACCGATTATTTTTGCCGCAGCCGGCCCTATCGAGCAAAAATTGCTTGATGAGGGCGTGAAAGTGGTCTGCCTTGAACAAAGTGACCTGCTTGGCAACCCGTCACGGACGGCCGCTGCTGTTC
>DAICZI010000347.1 GCA_027311205.1 Beijerinckiaceae bacterium
ATCTTTCCCGGTTCCACTGGCGCCACATGGACCTGATGGACGTCCTTTCGGGCTTTCAGGGCCGCGCGCGCGCGCCGCTGGTGGAAGTGGCCGCGCTGCTCGGCCTGCCGGTGGTTCTGGTGGTTGATGTCAGCGGCCAGAGCCAATCGATTGGCGCGTTGGTGCGAGGATTTGCCAGCCATCGCCCTGACGTACGGTTGGCGGGCGTGGTGCTGAACAGAATCGCCAGTCCGCGCCATGAGCGCCTCACCCGCGATGCGGTTGAACTGCTGGGCGTGCCGGTGCTGGGCGTGCTGCCGCGCCAGGCATCGCTGGCCCTGCCCGAGCGGCATCTGGGGCTGGTGCAAGCGGGCGAAACCGCCGATCTTGCGGCCAAGCTGGACGTGATGGCCGACTTTGTCGAGGCCCACGCCGATGTTGCGGGGCTGGCGGCGTTGGCAACCCCTTTGCTGCTGCCCAGCACCCGGCGCGTTGCGCTGCGGCCGCCCGGCCAGCGCATTGCGTTGGCGCAAGATGTTGCGTTTTCCTTTATCTATCCACATCTTGTCGCCGGGTGGCGCGCGGCGGGCGCGGAGATATTGGCGTTTTCGCCCCTCGCCGATGAAGCGCCGGATGCCACCTGCGATTTCTGCTGGCTGCCAGGCGGCTATCCCGAATTGCACGCCGGGCATTTGGCGTCAGCGACACATTTTGCGCGGGGCCTGCGCGATTTTGCGCAAACCAGACCGGTGCATGGCGAATGCGGCGGCTATATGGTGCTGGGCGCGGGGCTGGTGGATGCGCAGGGCCAAAGCCATGCCATGCTGGGCCTGCTTGATCTGGAGACGGACTTTGCCCGGCGGAAAATGACGCTCGGTTATCGTACCGCGACATTGCTGGCTGACGGGCCGCTCGGGCGCAAGGGGGCGCGTTTGCGCGGCCACGAATTCCATTATGCCACAATCACCCGGAGCAGCGACGAGGCGTTTGCGCTGTGCGAGGATGCCTATGGCAGCGCACCGATGCCCGCTGGCGGGCGGCGCGGGCAGGTGTCGGGCAGTTTCTTTCACGTGATGGCGGAGGCCCCATGAGCACGCTGGTTCAACCCCCGCTGTTTGACGCAGATTTTCAAGCCAAACTGGCCTTGCTGATTGCCTGGCGGCGCGATGTGCGGCGCTTTCGTACCGATCCGGTGCCGCAAAGCCTGCTCGATCATTTGGCTGATCTGGTGCAATTGTCGCCTTCGGTTGGCAACAGCCAGCCGTGGCGGCTGGTTTCGGTGGCCGATCCGGCGCGGCGCGCGGCGATCCGCGGCAATTTTGAGCGCGCCAATGCCGCAGCCCTGCAGGCGTACCGCCAGGAGCGCGGGGCGCTTTATGCGCGTCTGAAACTTGCGGGGCTAGATGCCGCCCCGGTGCATTGGGCAGTGTTTTGTGATCGCGGCACCACGCAGGGCGAGGGTCTGGGCATTGCCACCATGCCAGAAATGCTTGATGCCTCGGTCAGCGGCATGGTCGCGACCTTCTGGCTCGCCGCGCGCGCGACCGGGCTCGGGGTCGGCTGGGTTTCAATTCTCGATCCGCAGGCGGCGACCGCAACGCTGGAGGTGCCGCCGCATTGGAAGCTCATCGCCTACCTATGCATCGGCTGGCCGGAAGAAGAACACATCGACCCCGAACTGGTTCGCCACCGCTGGCAAGGCCGCACGCGGGCCGGCCGGATCGTGCTGGAGCGTTGACGCGCAGGGATCAGAAGGCCCGATGCGCGCCCGCTTGTGAAGGAACGCGCCTGATTGAAAGGTGTCGGCGAGCGAGGCTATACTTGGCCGTTCTGCGGGATGTTTGCGGCGGGGGTGCGTGGCTGCCCTTGATCCGCCGCACTGGGCGGATGCTGGCCGTTTCAGCTTCGTGCCCCTGTCTGCGTTCCTGCCCTTCAGCGAAGCTGGCCCGAGGTTCGCTGGCCTCAGGTGCTGGATTTGCCCAAGGTCCAGGACTGCCGATAGACATTGCCTTTGGTGTCACGCGCCTCGGCGCGGAAATGTCTGGTGCCATTGCGGATATAGTTGAACCGGAAATGCGGATTTTGCGCGATGGAGATGCCACCATCCATCGCCATAATCAGGTCATCGCCCTGCCAGATATGCAACTTCTCGATCACATCAGTCGGGATATAGAGCAAGGTGGCCTGATCCATCTGCAGGCCGGAATTGTTGGGATGGCGAATCATCAGCACACCCTCGGCCCGGTTCGGCGAGGAGGCGGTAAAGGCACCCTCCTCATGATAGCGCATCTGGCCGATTTTCTCGCCTGGCGCCATCGCTTCAATCATCGGGGCCGAACAGCCGCCCGCCGCCTTGACGAAGCGCCTGACCATGTAAAGCTTGCCATCGCTGAGCCCGGCAATGGCATGGACATAGGAAAAGGCATCAACGCGCACCCGCGTCGCCAGCGCGGTCATGCCGGATTTCGGCCCGATGGTGAAGGTGCCGACGAGTGGCGAGGGATTCTGGTCGACCACCAGCCAGAGCTTTTGCAAGATGCGAGGATCACCGAGCGGCAGACGAACGCGCATGCTTACCGGCACGATAGCGGCATTTTCAGCCTGCACCGGTGCGTTCAGCGCCAGAATCCGCGAGCCATCTTCAAGCTTCCTGTCGTAGAAAATGCCGGTCACGAGTTGCGGCCATGGATCGGCCTGTTTGTGGGCATCGGCCCATGCGCGACCTGATGCGGCCACCATGCCGGCCTGGCC
>DAICZI010000348.1 GCA_027311205.1 Beijerinckiaceae bacterium
CCTCTATTGCGTGGAAGCGGTCAATCGTGCCCAGGCAGCGACCGGCGAAGTCAAGGGGACCTATCTCAAGGTGACTGCAGCCACGATGGAAGAAATGTACGCCCGCGCCGAATTTGCCAAGGAGCTTGGTTCAGTCGTCGTGATGATCGATTTGGTCATGGGCTATAGCGGCATCCGGTGGAGGTCGAACTGGTGCCGCAGGAACGACATGATCCTGCATCTCCACCGCGCAGGCCACGGCACGTATACACGTCAGAAAACGCATGGCATTTCCTTCCGCGTTATTTCCAAGTGGATGCGGCTTGCCGGTGTTGACCATATCCATGCAGGCACCGTCGTCGGCAAGCTCGAAGGCGATCCGAACATGACCAAGGGCTTTTATGACATACTGCGGCTCGATCATAATCCAATCAACCTTGAGCACGGCATCTTCTTCGACCAGCCCTGGGCCTCGCTGAACGCTGTCATGCCGGTCGCGTCAGGCGGCATCCACGCTGGCCAGATGCACCAATTGCTCGATCTGCTTGGCGAAGATTGTGTGTTGCAGTTCGGCGGCGGCACGATTGGCCATCCCGCTGGCATTCAGGCTGGCGCAACCGCAAACCGCGTGGCTCTGGAAGCTATGGTGTTTGCCCGCAATGCCGGACGCAACATTCTAGAAGAAGGCCCGCAGATCCTGTCAGACGCTGCCAGGACCTGCCTGCCACTGCGCCAGGCCCTCGATACGTGGAAAGACGTGACCTTTGATTACGCTTCCACCGATACGCCTGATTTCGTCCCCGCCGTTTCGGTCTCAAACTAAGGAGAACACCCTATGCGCATTACCCAAGGAGCTTTCTCCTTTCTTCCCGATTTGACTGATGAGCAAATCGCATCTCAGGCCCAATATTGCCTCAACAAGGGCTGGGCCGTGAACCTTGAGTTCACTGATGATCCGCACCCACGCAACACCTATTGGGACATGTGGGGCCTGCCCATGTTTGATCTCAAGGATGCTGCCGGCGTGATGCTGGAACTGAAGGAATGCCGCAAGCATTATGGCGACCGCTATATTCGCATGTCGGCCTTCGACAGCTCACATGGCTGGGAATCGGTGCGCCTGTCTTTCATTGTCAACCGCCCGGCGGAGGAAGACGGCTTCCGTCTCACCCGTGCCGAAGGCAAAGGGCGTCAGTTGCATTACACCACGACGCCTTATGCTGCCGACAAGCCGGACGGCAAGCGCTACAAGTAGCACATCAAAACCTGTCCACTCCAGCCTAACAGACTGGGGTGGCGAGGGGCTTGCCCGCCCCATGCTCAAGCACTGGAACCATCGCCGTGAATGATCTCGTGCCCCCCCCACCTGCAACCATCCGTCTGCGCGATGAAATCGAAGGCGCGGGCATCAACGACGTCCTGGAACAGCTCGATCGCGAACTCGTGGGTCTGAAACCCGTCAAAACCCGTATTCGCGAAATAGCCGCCCTGCTGCTCGTTGAGCGGGTTCGCCAGAAACTCGGCCTGACCGGTGTCACGCCGACCTTGCATATGTCTTTCACCGGCAATCCCGGCACCGGCAAGACCACCGTGGCGCTGCGCATGGCCGATATCCTGCACAAGCTGGGCTTCGTGCGGCGCGGCCATCTGGTTTCGGTGACCCGCGATGATCTGGTCGGCCAATATATTGGCCATACTGCGCCGCGCACCAAGGAAGTGTTGAAAAAAGCCATGGGCGGCGTGCTGTTCATTGACGAGGCCTACTATCTCTACCGCCCGGAAAACGAGCGCGATTATGGCCAGGAAGCCATCGAAATCCTGTTGCAGGTGATGGAAAATCAGCGCGACGATCTGGTGGTGATTCTGGCGGGTTATGCAGATCGCATGGATCGCTTTTTCAATTCCAACCCCGGCTTTCGCTCACGCATCGCCCATCATGTCGATTTTCCCGATTATGAGGAAGATGAGCTTGCCGACATTGGCGAATTGATGTTGAAAGACCAGAATTACACATTCAGTGACGATGCGCGCGAGGCGTTTCACAGCTATATTGCCCTGCGCAAGCAGCAGCCGCTGTTCTCCAACGCCCGCTCCATCCGCAATGCGCTTGACCGCGCGAGGTTGCGTCAGGCCAATCGCCTGGTCGGCGACCTTGACCGCCAATTGACTGCCAAGGATATCATGACCCTGGAAGCCTCCGACATATTGTCAAGCCGCGTCTTTCATAAATCCTGAGGAATAACCATGCCCGAGCCGATCATTATCTCACCATCTATCCTGTCCGCTGATTTTGCCCGGCTCGGTGAGGAGGTGCGCGCCATTGATGCGATGGGGGCGGACTGGATCCATGTGGATGTGATGGATGGCCATTTTGTGCCCAATATTACCATCGGCCCGGATGTGGTGAAGGCCCTGCGTCCGCACACGAAGAAGGTTTTCGATGTGCATCTGATGATTGCCCCAGCCGATAATTATATCGAAGCCTTTGCCAAGGCCGGCTCGGATTATATCACCGTCCATGCTGAGGCCGGTCCGCATATCCACCGCTCCATGCAAATGATCCGTGGTCTCGGCAAAAAAGCCGGGGTAACGATTACGCCCGGCACGCATGAATCGGCCCTTGAATATCTGCTCGACTCCGTTGACCTGATCATTGTGATGACGGTCAATCCCGGCTTTGGCGGGCAGGCGTTCATTCACTCGCAGATCGAGAAAATCGCCCGGATCCGCGCCATGATCGGCAGGCGGAA
>DAICZI010000349.1 GCA_027311205.1 Beijerinckiaceae bacterium
GCCAGCCACCGCCCCAAGCTCCCCCACCGCAAGCTCCGCCAGCCCTCTTGCCGATGCCGCGCCGTTCCAATGGGATGATCCGTTTCGCCTTGAGGATCAACTGAGCGAAGATGAGCGGGCGATCCGCGACAGCGCAAGGGCCTTCGCCCAAGAACAACTGATGCCCGGCATCGAGAAGGCCTATCTGGAGGAAACCGTTGATCCAAGCGTGTTTGCCCGCATGGGGGCGATGGGCCTGCTCGGCGTCACCATTCCGGAAACCTACGGTGGAGCGGGGGCAAATTATGTCAGTTATGGCCTGGTGGCGCGCGAGATCGAGCGGGTGGATTCAGGCTATCGCTCGATGATGAGCGTGCAATCCTCGCTGGTAATGCACCCGATTTTTGCCTTTGGTGATGAGGCGCAGCGCCGCCGCTATCTGCCGAAACTGGCGAGCGGGGCCTGGATCGGCTGTTTCGGGCTGACCGAACCTGAAGCTGGCTCCGACCCCGCCAGCATGACGACGCGGGCCGAGGCGATTGAGGGCGGCTACCGGCTGAATGGCGCCAAAATGTGGATTTCGAACGCACCGATCGCCGATGTTTTCGTGGTCTGGGCCAAATCCGCCGCGCATGGTGGCGCAATCCGCGGGTTTATTCTGGAAAAGGGCATGAAGGGCCTGTCGGCTCCCAAAATCCACGGCAAACTGTCGCTGCGCGCTTCGGTGACCGGCGAGATTGTCATGCAGGACGTCGAGGTGCCGCAAAGCGCGCTGCTGCCGCATGTCTCGGGGCTCAAAGGCCCGTTCAGTTGCCTGAACCGCGCCCGCTATGGCATCAGTTGGGGCGTGATGGGGGCGGCGGAGGATTGCATGGCACGGGCCCGCGACTATGCACTCAACCGCATCCAGTTCAAGCGGCCGCTGGCAGCGACCCAGCTCGTGCAGAAGAAGCTCGCCGACATGCAGACCGGCATTGCCCTTGGCCTGCAGGCGGCTTTGAGGGTGGGTCGTCTGCTGGACGAGGGCCAGAGCCAGCCAGAGATGATTTCCGTGATCAAGCGCAATAATTGCGGCGTCGCGCTCGATATTGCCCGCCAGGCCCGCGATATTCACGGCGGCAATGGCATTGCTTCCAGCTACCACGTGATGCGCCACGCCCAGAACCTTGAAACCGTGAACACCTATGAAGGCACGCATGATGTGCATGCGCTGATTTTGGGCCGGGCGATCACCGGCTTGCAGGCGTTCTTCTGAAGGGTGGGGGCATGGCGCGCCGCGCGGCATGGCATTTGCGCGCTTTGCTTCTGGCCAGGAGGGCGGTAATGCCCATCGTCATGCGGTTGAATTCACGCTGCCCCTTGACGGCGCGGCTGGTTTTCGCCACCAACCACCCGGCGCTTTTATCCAACAAAACTCCGCGCAGGACGCGGGCACCATCGACGAGGGACATTCATCATGCGCGTTTATTATGATTCTGATGCCGACATTGGCCTGATCAAGGGCAAAAAGGTCGCTGTGGTTGGCTATGGCAGCCAGGGCCATGCCCATGTGCTGAACATGCGCGATTCGGGCGTGAAAAATGTCGTCGTGGCGCTGCGCGAGGGTTCAGCCACCGCGGCCAAGGCCAAGGCCGAGGGCCTGAAGGTGATGACGCCCGCTGAAGCCGCCAAATGGGCCGATGTGGTGATGATGCTCACCCCGGACGAATTGCAGGCCGATATCTACCGCACCGACCTCGCCCCCAACATGAAAAAGGGCGCGGCTTTGATGTTCGCGCACGGCCTCAATGTGCATTTCAACCTGATCGAGCCGCGCGCCGACCTCGACGTGCTGATGGTCGCCCCCAAAGGCCCCGGCCACACCGTACGCTCGGAATACAAGCGCGGCGGCGGCGTGCCCTGCCTCGTCGCCATTGCCCAGGACGCCAGCGGCAATGCCCATGACCTTGGCCTCTCCTATGCCTCGGCCATTGGCGGCGGCAAGGCCGGCATCATCGAAACCAGCTTCAAGGAAGAATGCGAAACCGATCTGTTTGGCGAGCAGGTCGTGCTGTGCGGTGGCCTGGTCGAGCTGATCCGCGCCGGATTCGAGACGCTGGTGGAAGCCGGTTATGCGCCGGAAATGGCGTATTTCGAGTGCCTGCACGAAGTGAAGCTGATCGTCGATCTGATTTATGAAGGCGGCATCGCCAACATGAACTATTCGATTTCCAACACCGCCGAATATGGCGAATATGTCACCGGCCCGCGCATCGTCACCAGCGAAACCAAGGCTGAAATGAAGCGGGTCTTGAACGACATTCAATCGGGCAAGTTCACCCGCGACTGGATGCTGGAAAACAAGGTCAACCAGACCAGTTTCAAGGCCACAAGGGCCAAAGCCGCCAGCCATCAGATCGAGCAAGTAGGCGCCACCCTGCGCGCCATGATGCCCTGGATCGGTGCCAACAAGCTGGTGGACAAGGCGAAGAACTGAGGGGGATAAAGGGCGGATCGGGTTTGCCGGGCAGGCCCGGTCCGCGTATGCTGGGTGCGATCTTGCCGGTGTCGGCAAATCGCATTGCAGGAATTTGAAAATGCCGTCTTTTTCAGAGCGGAATGGAATTGTTCCGCCTAAAAGCATACAAATTGGTTCGTTGGATTTAGAGACACGAAATCAAATATTCAGTTTATTGGATGAACATGTTTATCAACCGGACTATCTATTTTTACATCATGACGAATTGTCTGATTATTGCTATTTAATTC
>DAICZI010000034.1 GCA_027311205.1 Beijerinckiaceae bacterium
CGTACCTGGCAGGCGTCCACGATTGCCAGACGGTGCTCATCGAAGGCAGCCTCCAGCCGTGCCTCACGCGCGACCTGCGAATGTACTGCGAGCGGCACCACCTCAACAACGCCATTGACCGCACCAGCCTTTCATGCTCACTGCCACGCCAACCGATTTTCCTCAAGACCGATGTGACATGACCACTGAACGCTACGAACCGCAGGGCACCGAGGCCAAATGGCAAAAAGCCTGGGCAGAGGCTGATATATTTCAGACCCGCAACGAACATCCGGGGCCAAAATACTATATCCTGGAAATGTTTCCTTATCCGTCGGGCCGCATTCACATGGGCCACGTGCGCAATTATGCCATGGGCGACGTGGTGGCGCGCTATCGCCGGGCGCGCGGCTACAATGTGCTGCACCCGATGGGCTGGGACGCCTTTGGCATGCCTGCCGAAAACGCCGCCATGCAGCAAAATACCCATCCGGCAACATGGACCTGGGCCAATATCGCCACCATGCGCGGCCAGTTGCAATCGATGGGCCTGTCGCTCGATTGGTCACGCGAAATTGCGACCTGTTCGCCGAACTATTATCGCCATCAACAGGCGATGTTTCTCGATTTCCTCGCCAAAGGCCTGGTTGACCGCAAAAAGTCGCGGGTAAACTGGGATCCGGTTGATCATACGGTGCTCGCCAACGAGCAGGTGATTGACGGTCGTGGCTGGCGCTCGGGGGCTCTGGTTGAGCAACGCGAATTGACGCAGTGGTTCTTCAAGATCAGCGATTATGCCGAAGAGCTCAACAGCGCGCTGGATTCGCTGGAGCGCTGGCCCGAAAAAGTCCGCCTCATGCAGCGCAATTGGATCGGCCGCTCGGAGGGGCTGATGGTGCGCTTCGCACTCGCCGCCCCTGCAGGCGCGCCGGGAGAGGTCGAGGTCTATACCACGCGGCCAGATACACTGTTTGGCCCAAAATTCATTGCGCCGGCTGCCGATCATCCGCTGGCGGCACAATGCGCGGCGGGCAATCCGGCGCTGGCCGGATTCATCGAATCCTGCCGCCAGATGGGCACGTCCGTCGCGGCGCTGGAGACAGCGGAAAAGCGCGGCTTTGACACGGGCCTCAAAGCGGTTCACCCGCTTGATCCCTCGCTCGAAATTCCGGTTTGGGTCGCCAATTTCGTGCTGATGGATTATGGCACCGGCGCGATTTTCGGCTGCCCGGCGCATGACCAGCGCGATCTTGATTTCGTCAATGCCTATGGACTTGGCAACATCCCCGTTGTGTGCCCGCCCGAACAGGACCCGGCCAGCTTTGTCATCACCACCAAAGCGTATGATGGCGATGGCCGGATGATCAATTCGCGCTTTCTCGATGGCATGACGATCAATGATGCCAAGGCTGAAGTGGGTCGCCGCCTTGCCGCGCAACTTCTGGATGGCCGCCCGCAGGCGCGCGCCCAGGTGAATTTCAAGCTGCGCGACTGGGGCATTTCGCGCCAGCGCTACTGGGGCTGCCCGATCCCGGTGATACATTGCGCGGCCTGCGGCACGGTGCCGGTGCCGCACGCCGATTTACCAGTGGTGCTGCCCGACGATGTCACTTTCGACAAGCCGGGCAACCCGCTCGACCGGCACCCGACATGGTCGCATGTGAAGTGCCCGCGCTGCGGCATAGCGGCCCGGCGCGAGACTGACACGATGGACACTTTTGTCGATTCGTCGTGGTATTTTACCCGCTTCACCGATCCAGCCAACGCCGATGCGCCCGTCGCCCCGACCATGGCCGATAAATGGCTGCCGGTTGATCAATATATCGGCGGCGTCGAACACGCGATCTTGCATCTGCTCTATTCGCGCTATTTCACCCGCGCCATGCGCAAGGATGGGCTGGTGGGGCTGGATGAGCCCTTCGCGGGCCTGTTCACGCAGGGCATGGTCGTGCATGAAACCTATGCCGCGCCCGATGGCAACTGGCTGTCACCCGCCGATGTGCGCATCGAGAGCGGGCCTGCCGGGCGCAGCGCCTGGCGGCGCAGCGATAATGCCGCCGTCACCATCGGCGCGATCGAGAAAATGTCGAAATCGCGCCGCAACACGGTCGATCCGGACGAGATCATCGGCACTTATGGCGCGGATACGGCGCGCTGGTTCATGTTGTCGGATTCGCCGCCCGAGCGCGATGTTGCCTGGACGGAGGAGGGCGTTCAGGGCGCATTCCGGTTTGTGCAAAGACTGTGGCGGCTGGTGCAGGATTTGGTCGGCATTGCGCTGCCGCCGGGTTCCGCCGCGCTGGCTGAGGGCGATGAGGAAAGCCTCAGGGTCCGCAAGGCGGCGCATCAGGCGCTCGCCCGCGTGACAGGCGATGTCGAGCGCCTGCGCTTCAACCGCTGCATTGCCCATATTTATGAATTGTCCAACACGCTCGGCACCGAACTTGGCAAGGTCGAGACCGACGCGCCGTCGGCACCGCTGCGGGCGGCATTCCGCGAGGCCGCGGAAATTCTGGTGCAGCTTTTTGCCCTGATGATGCCGCATCTTGCGGAGGAGTGCTGGCAGGTTCTGGGCCATGAAGGCCTGGTATCGAGTGCACCCTGGCCGGTGCTGGAAGAAGCACTGCTGGCCGAAGACACGGTGACGCTGCCCATTCAGATCAATGGCAAAAGGCGCGATGAAATTACCGTGCCACGCGACATGTCCGCACCCGAGATCGAGCGCTTGACGCTGGCGCAGGAAAAGGTTCAACGTGCGCTCGAGGGGCGTCCGGTGCGAAAATTTATCGTTGTTCCGCAGAGGATCATCAATGTCGTGGTCTAGGAAGATGCGCGCCAGCGCGCTGGCGGCGGCGCTGACACCGCTGGCGCTGGCGGGGTGTTTTCGTCCGCTCAACGGGGCGATGGGCGGGAAACTGCCCGATACGCTGATGGCGGTGGCAATCAAGCCGATTCCGGGCCGCACCGGGCATTATCTTGGCAATGATCTGATTTTTGCCTTCAATGGCACGGGTTCAACGGTGAAGCCGCGCTATCGTCTTGAAATTGACCTGCATCAGGCGGTGCGGGTGCCGCTGGTTGATACGGTGACCGGGCTGGCATCGGCTGCTTCCGACAACGACCGGGCTGACTACAAGCTGATTGATATCGAGAGCAACAAGGTGCTGGTCAGCGGTGATGTGGTGAATTTCGTCACCTATGATCGCACCAATCAGGGCTATGGCAATCTCTCGTCGCATCGGGATGCCGAAGTGCGCAATGCGGAAATTCTGGCCGACCAGATCCACACCCGTATCGCCGCCTATTTCGCGCGTGGCGGCTGATCAGCGGCGATGGGAATCATCGCGCCGCGCGACATTGACCGCTTCGTCGCCCGCCCGCCTGCCGAGACCATCCTGTTTCTGGTGTTTGGCGCCGATGCCGGGCTGGTCAGCGAACGGTTGCGGGCGCTGGGGCGCGGGTTGCGGGCTGCGCCCGACGAGCCCCTGGAGATTGAGGTTTTTGAAGGCAATGATGTCGCCGACGAACCGCTGGGTCTGATTGAATCGGCCCATATGGTGTCGATGTTTGGCGGCAGACGGCTGCTGCATATCAATCTTGGCAGCAAATCCATCATCCCGGCGCTGGAAAAATTGCTGGATGACCCGCCGCAGGATGCCCGTATTCTGGTGGAGGCGGGGGATTTGAAGCGCGACCAGCCGCTGCGCAAGCTGGCCGAGGCCCATAAAAACGCTGCCGCAATCATTTGCTATCCCGATAGCGAACAGGACATTGCAGCCTTGGTTGATGCCACGTTCACTGAGGCCGGGCTGGCGCTTGACCCTGATGCGCGCGAGACTTTGCTGGCGCATCTGGGGGCCGACCGGCTCTCCACCCGCGCCGAGCTGGAAAAGCTTGTGATCTACGCCCATGGCCAGGGAAGCGTCTCGCTGGCCGATGTTGAAGCCATTGTCGCGGACACCTCGCTGCTGGCGGTGGAAGCGCTGGTTCATGCCGCTTTTTCGGGCGATCTTGGCGAGGTGGATGCGCGGTTGCGCCGCTTGCGGGCTTGCGGGGGCACGGGCGCGGTGTTGCCCCTGCTGTTGCGCCAGGCTTTGGCGCTCCACCGGGCGCGGCTTGAACTTGATGCTGGCAAGCCGCTTGATGCCGCCCTGCAAAGCCTGGTGCGCCAGGGCTTCGGCGGCCCGCAGCGCCAGGCGCTCGCCGGCCAGCTCAAGGCGCTGAGCGCCTTGCGGCTGCAACAGACGATCGATGCCGTGCAGCAAACCATCGCCGCAACCCGCACCATGCCGCAGCTTGCCGAAGCCGCGCTTGACCGGGTGCTCTGGACGATTGCCCGCCGCAGCGCACGCGCCTGATACCAGTGCGTCCGCAACCAAAGCACGGCTTGCGCGCTGACAGGTTCCGGGCCAAGGTCTTCGCCGATCTTGTTGCATCATATCCAGGAGACTTTCATGCTAGAAACCACCGTCGCGGGCTCGCTGCCCAAGCCCTCGTGGCTGGCCGAAACCGAGCAACTTTGGCCAGCCTGGCGGCTTGAGGGCGATGCATTGGCGACCGGCAAAATCGACGCCACCATTCTGGCGATCAAATTGCAGGAAGATGCTGGCATTGACATTGTCAGCGACGGTGAACAGGCCCGCATTCACTTCGTGCACGGGTTTCTTGCCAATCTCGATGGCATTGATTTTGGCAAGAAGACGCTGATGGGCATTCGTGCCAACCGCTACAAGGCGGAAGTGCCGACCGTCACCGGGCCGATTCGCCGCAAGGGGCCGGTGCATGAGGCCGAAGCCAAAGCCGCGCGCGCCCACACCAAACACAAGCTGAAATTTACGCTGCCGGGGCCGATGACCATTGTCGATACCATCGCCGACGAGCATTATGGCGACCGCGCCGCGCTGGCGCATGCGTTTGCCGAGGTGTTGAACGAGGAAGCGCATGAACTGGCGGCGCTGGGCGTCGATATTGTGCAGTTCGATGAGCCGGCCTTCAATGTCTATATGGCGGAAGTGGCGCAATGGGGCATGTCGGCGCTGGAGCGCGCCGCGCAGGGCCTCGCCTGCACGACGGCGGTGCATATTTGTTATGGCTATGGCATCAAGGCCAACAATGACTGGAAAGAAACACTCGGCGCGCAATGGCGCCATTACGAGCAGACCTTTCCAGTAATCGCCAAAAGCTGCATCGACCAGGTGTCGCTGGAATGCCGCAACTCACGCGTGCCGATTGAGCTGATGGGCCTGCTCAAGGGCAAGGATGTGATGGTCGGGGCGATTGATGTGGCGAGCCCGCTGATCGAGACGCCCGAACAGGTTGCTGAAACCATCCGCGCCGCGCTGGCCTATGTGCCCGCAGAGCGGTTGTTTCCCTGCACCAATTGCGGGCTTGCGCCGATTTCTTCAAAGATTGCCTATGGCAAGCTCGCGGCCCTGGCAAAGGGTGCGGAACTGGTGCGGCGGTCGCTTTAGGGGGCGGCCGGTAGCTTGAACTGGTCGTAAAATTGCGGTCTAACGCATTGGCCCCCGCTGCGAATTAGGTATTTGTTCCCATGACGATTTTCAGAACTGCTGCCATCCTGCCCGTGGTCTTGCTGATTTTCTCCAATGTTTTCATGACCTTCGCGTGGTATGGCCATTTACGCTATAAAACCGAGGCCATGTGGCTCGCCGTCGTCACAAGCTGGGGAATTGCGTTTTTTGAATATTGCCTTGCGGTTCCTGCCAACCGCATTGGCGTCGCGACTTTTTCGGTCGCGCAGTTGAAGACGATTCAGGAGGTGATCACTCTCACGGTGTTTGCGCTGTTCAGCACCTATATCCTGAAGCAGCCGTTGGGCTGGCATCAGTTTGTGGGTTTTGCATTGATTCTGGCGGGGGCCGCCTTTATTTTTCAGGGCAAAGTGTGAGGCCCGCGCCCCAGAGTTGCGTTTTTGGGTTGACGCGCAAGCTGCCAGCATGTTGGTTGCAACGATGAACGAAGCCAGTGCGATCCCCCATAGCAAGCGCTGGGCTTTGCCCAATGTGCTCACCTATGGGCGCGTGGTGGCGGTGCCGCTGGTGTGCCTGTTTCTGCTGCCGCCCCATACTGACTGGATGCGCTGGGTCGCGTTTGTTATTTTCACCATTGCCGCCATAACCGACTTTTTCGATGGTTATCTGGCGCGGGCGTGGCAGCAACAATCAACTTTGGGCCGGATGCTCGATCCTATTGCCGACAAATTGCTTGTCGCCGCGATTTTGCTGTCGCTGAGCGCCATTGGCACGATCAGCGGCTGGTCGATCTGGGCGGCTATCGTGATTTTGTGCCGCGAAATTCTGGTATCGGGCCTGCGCGAATATCTGGCCGAACTGCATGTTTCGCTGCCGGTCACAAAAATCGCCAAATGGAAGACCACAGTGCAATTGCTGGCTTTGGGCTTTCTGATTGTCGGCCCGGCGGGCCACGCCGTCATGTCCCACACGGTTGCCTATGGCCTTGCGCTGCTGTGGCTGGCGGCGTTGCTGACGCTTTATAGCGGCTGGGATTATATGCGGGCCGGCCTGAAACACGTGATGGACGATTGACAATGCGCATCGTTTATTTTGCCTGGGTGCGCGAGCGCATCGGGCGGGCGGAAGAAGAACTCGATCTGCCTGATGCGGTGCGGAGTGTTGATGACGTGATCGACTTTCTGGTGGCGCGCGGCGAGGATTATGCCCATGCCTTCTCGGCCCGCAAAAGCATCCGCGCTGCACTCGACAAGGCGCACGTGCACAGCACCGCGCTGATTGCCGGAGCCCGCGAACTGGCGTTTTTTCCGCCCATGACCGGGGGGTGAGCATGGTCGAGGCCTGCCCCATCACCATCAGCGTTGCGCCAGGCGATTTTGATGTCGCCGCCGACGTGGCAGCGCTCAGCAAGGGACGGCTTGATATTGGAGCCATCGCCAGCTTTGTTGGCCTTTGCCGCGATGAACAGGGGCAACTCAGCGCCCTGGAACTGGAACATTATCCCGGCATGGCCGAAGCCGAGCTCAGCCGTATCGCGGCAGACGCCACCCAGCGCTGGCCGCTGATGGGCATTGTCATCCGACATCGTTATGGCGTAATGCAGCCCGGCGAACGCATCGTCGCGGTGATCTGTGCCGCCTCGCATCGCGGCGCGGCGCTGGCCGCCACCGATTTCATCATGGATTTTCTGAAAAGCCGCGCCCCGTTCTGGAAGAAGGAACACAAAAGCCAGGGCTGCGCGCAGGATTGGGTCGATGCCCGTGAAGCCGACGCAGCCGCACTGAAGCGCTGGCATGAGGGTGGCGTCGGTCAGAAGTGACAGCTTTGTGGCACGGACGTTGGCACAGCGCAGCAAACGCGCGATTTCTGGAAATCGCCGGTTCGTTGTGCTGTTGCCAATTTTCGCGGTGACGCGATTGTCTCGGCTCAGGCTGTCACGAGCGCGGTATAATCTTCAATCAGGGTGCGGGAGATGTTGCCAGGTGTAAACTTGTACGGGCCCGCTTCGGAAACCGGCGTCACTTCTGCGCCGGTTCCGCAGATGAAACATTCGTTAAAGCCCGCCAATTCTTCCGGCATGATGCGGCGCTCATGCACTTCCATGCCGCGCTTGTGCGCCAGATCGATCACGGTCTTGCGGGTAATCCCATCAAGGAAACAATCGGCGATCGGCGTGTGCAGCGCGCCATCGCGGGTGAAAAACACATTGGCCCCGGTGCATTCGGCGACGCGGCCCTGCCAGTCCAGCATCAGCGCATCCGCATAGCCACGCCGCTCCGCCCGGTGCTTGGACAAAGTGCAAATCATGTAGAGGCCAGCTGCCTTTGCATTAGAAGGTGCGGTATGGGGATCTGGACGGCGATATTCCGCGATATCGAGCCGGATGCCCTTCATCTTGGTCGCGGTATCGAACATGCTCGGCCAGGCCCACACGGCAATCGCCACATGGATGGTGGAATTCTGTGCCGCCACCGCCATCATTTCCGAGCCGCGCCACGCGACCGGGCGGACATAGAGATCGCCGCCACCATTGGCCCTGACGACAGCATCCTTGGCGGCCATGAGCTCATCGACTGAATAGGGAATGGTGAAATCCAGCAACTCGCCCGATTTCAAGAAGCGCTCGGAATGTTCCCGGCTCTTGAAAATCTTGCCACCATAGGCTCGCTCGCCCTCGAACACGCTGGAACCGTAATGCAGACCATGCGACAATACATGCAGTTTCGCTTCCGACCACGGCACCATTTTGCCGTCCATCCAAATAAAGCCATCACGTTGGTCGAAGGACAAAGCCATGTTAGAACGCTCCCGGATATTGGTCATGATCGGTTGAAGCAGCTATCGTTGACGGTAAGACATAATGGTGAAATAAGTCAATACTATTGACTTAATTTGGTGACAGCGGCGATGGAGGAAATTTCTGGCAAAGCCCCGCGTAGCGATGGTGTGGCGTGGCCGCAGCCGCTTGTTGAGCTTCAGCCCCCGCTCTATGAACTGATAGAGGCGCTGTTTTTCGCTTATCGGGATTTTGTCAGCGATGCTGACCGGCTGCTGATCGGCTATGGTTTTGGGCGTGCCCATCACAGGGTGCTGCATTTTGTGCATCGTCAGCCGGGCCTGAGCATCACTGCCTTGCTTGAAATTCTGAAAATCACCAAGCAGAGCCTGAACCGTGTCTTGAAAGAGCTGGTCGAACAGGGTTTCATCGAAGTGCGGGCTGGCTCGGCAGATCGCCGTCAGCGCCATCTTTATGCGACTGCTGATGGCCACAGCCTTGCTGAACGGCTCGCGCAGGTGCAGACGGCGCGGTTCGAGCGCGCCTTGGCTGGCCTCGGTGCCGAGAGCTATCATCAGGCCATGCGCTTTCTTGATGCCATGCGCGATCAGATGTGAGGAGGGGCGATGACCAGCGATCCTGCACTCACCGAAGCCGCCGCAGCCCCGCTTCGGGATGAGGCCGACCACATCCTGCTGATCGATGATGACCGGCGCATCCGCGAATTGGCGTCGCGCTATCTAATAACGCAGGGCTTTCGGGTGAGCACGGCGGCTGACACCAGCGAGGCGCGGCGGATGCTGGATCGCTTTGCCTTTGATCTGATCATTCTGGATGTGATGTTGCCGGGCGAAAACGGTGTGGCTTTCGCGCGCTGGCTACGGTCGCAGCCGCCCCCGACCTCGGCATTGCCGACGCTCATGCTGACGGCTCGGGGGGAACCTGCCGACCGGGTGAAGGGGCTTGAGGCCGGTGTCGATGATTATCTGGCCAAGCCGTTTGATCCGCGCGAATTGTCGTTGCGCATCGCGGCCATTCTGCGCCGCGCCCGTCCGTTGAGCCAGCCAGCGCGTCTGGTGAGTGTCACCTTCGGCGATCTGGCCTTTGACATCGAGCGTGGGGAATTGCGCCGGGGCGAGGAGCAGATCAAGCTTTCAGAACGGGAGCGCGACATGCTGCGCCAATTCTGCGCCGCGCCGGATGGCACGCTCAGCCGCGAGGAGTTGGCGGGTGGCCCCTCAGACCAGACCGAACGGGTGATTGACGTGCAGGTCAACCGGTTACGACGCAAGATCGAGATTGACCCGGCCAACCCGCATTATCTGCAAACCGTGCGGGGCACCGGCTATCGGCTGGTGCTGGATGGCGAGGTAACGCGGGCTGATCAGGTTCGGCCATGAGCCTGACGCTCGGCGATTATCTTGGAATGCCGGGCCGCTGGTGGCGGGCAGGGCAGCGCCGCCTTTACACGGCAGCGCCCAAAGGACTGTTTGCCCGCTCGCTCCTGATCGTCATTGTGCCCATGGTGGTGCTGCAATCCTTTGTGACTTTCTTTTTTATGGAACGGCACTGGCAACTCGTGACCTTCCAGTTATCGCGGGTTCTGACTCAGGAAATCGCCGCACTGATTGATGTGCGGGAACATTTGCCAGGGCCTGATGCCAACAGCCTGCTGCGGGCCATTGCCCGCAAACGCATGGACATGGATGTCACGATACTGCCCCCAGGGCCGCTGCAGCCACGTCTGCC
>DAICZI010000350.1 GCA_027311205.1 Beijerinckiaceae bacterium
TCATTGACATGACGATTTGGCATGACCTTGCGATCGGCTTCGTCCATGTGATGCAACCCGCGAATCTGTTGATGTTGTTCATTGGCATTGTGGTGGGGATGCTGGTGTCGATCATGCCGGGGCTTGGCTTCGTGATGGGCGTGATTCTCGCATTGCCCTTCACCTATAAAATGCAGATCGAACCGGCGATCATTCTTCTCACCGCGATTTATTTTTCTTGCACCTATGGCGGCTGCTTCACCGCAATTCTTTACCGCATTCCAGGCGAGCCGAACGATGTTCCCCTGCTTTGGGATGGCTACACCATGGGCCAGCGCGAGGGCGTCGCCAAGCCGCTGGGCTGGGCGCTGGTCGCGGCATTGATTGGTGGTCTGGTTTCCTCCGTGGCCATGGTGGCGCTCACCAAACCTCTGACTGACGTTGCGCTGCGGTTTGATTCCGAAGATTACTTTGCCGCAATCATACTCGGCATGACCACCGTAGTGACATTGGCCAGCAATGCCCCGGCGAAAGCCATCATCAGCCTGGGCATCGGGCTGCTGCTGGCCTGCATCGGCGTCGATAGTATCTACGGCGTCGACCGGTACACCTTCGGCGTCCCGGTTCTCGGCAATGGCGTGCAACTGGTCACGGTTCTCGTCGGCATGTATGGCCTCGGCGAGGTTTTCAAGCGACTCGGCCAGGGATTGGCGATGCGTTCGATCGCGGGTCAGCGGACTGCGACAATCCGGACGGATTTTCCGCGATGGCACGAGATCTGGAACTTGCGTGGCACAATTCTCCGCAGCAGCTTGATCGGCACGTTGCTGGGTGTGGTACCCTGCGCTGGAGCCACGATCACCTCGTTCATCTGTTACGGCACCGAGAAACAATATGGCCGCGACCGCCGCGCACTCGGCAGCGGCCATCCGAGCGGCATTGTAGCGCCGCAAATCGGTTCGACGGCATCGGTGGCGGGGCACCTGATTCCGATGCTGACCCTGGGCATCCCGGGAAGTGCCGCAACGGCGGTCATTCTTGCCGCTTTCCTGCTCCATGGCGTGCAGCCAGGGCCGATGATGCTGGCCGATCCGGCATCGCGGGTGGTCATCTATACGATTCTGGCCTCGATGTTCGTCAGCGTCATCGGCATGTGCGTGGTTGGCTTCTTCTGGATCAGGGTCGTGATTAGGGTCTTGCTGATCCCGCAATATTTGCTCAATGCCATCGTCGTGCTGTTCTGTCTGGTCGGGGCCTTTGCTGATCGCAATTCGCTGTCGGATGTCTGGATGATCCTGATATTCGGAATCATCGGCTACATGTTCGAGAAATACAAATTTCCCATTGCTCCAATGGTGCTCGGCGCAATTCTGGGGCCAATCGGCGAGAGCAACTTCATGCGCAGCGTCATCGTCCATCATGGCGGCTGGACGACAGCCTTCATGCAACCCCTGAGTGGCGCGCTGCTGGCGGTTTCGGCCATCACCTTTATCCTGCCTGTCTCCCGCACAATGCTGCGCTGGGGACAAAGGCGATGGCACACCGTTGATCAGGTACAAAGCCAGGACGGTTGACCTGAAAAGCAGAACAGCAATCTCCAGGTGAACCTGTGGGTGCGCCGCCTCGGACTGATGTCAGTCGCGGTTTTGCTATATTTCTGGAGTCATTGTGGCAGGGAAATCACGGCGCGCAGACCGCCGCCAGGCCGGTTGGTCAGCGTGACCTGTCCTCCGTGCGCTTGCGCGATTGACTGCGCGATGGCAAGGCCGAGGCCGGCGCCGCCGGTTTCGCGGCTGCGCGATGGCTCCAGCCGGTAGAACGGCTCCAGGACATTCGCCAATTCGGCTTCGGGAATGCCGGGGCCTTCGTCGTCGACGCAAATTCTGATGTCGTTCGGTGACGTGATGAGCGATACAAGCGCGGCTTTGCCATATTTAATGGCATTGTCGAGCAGGTTGACGATGGCCCTGCGCAGACCGCCTGGGTGACACTCAAGCACGATCGGTGCCGACGGCACCATTGTCACCGGCAAGCCCACATCGGCCATGTCATCGACGATGGCTGACACCAAAGCGGTCAAGTCGGTCTTGCGCAGAGGTTCCGCCGCAGCTTCGTCACGGGCAAACTGCAATGTCCCCTCGATCATGGCATCGAGGTCACCTATGCTGGCGAGCATCCGGTCACGTTCTTCCCCTTCCTGCAAGCCTTCGGTTCGCAGCCGCAGCAGCGTCAAGGGTGTTCGCAAATCATGTGACAGTGCTGCCAGTATGCGTGTCCGGTTTTGCAGCAGCCGCTGCAGGCGTCCTTGCATTTCATTGAAGGCATGCGCCGCCTGGCGCATCTCGCTGCTGCCAACTTCTGCAATTGGCGGCGCATTGACATCGCGTCCGAGACGCTCGGCCGCCTGCGCAACCATGCTGAGCGGCGCGGTTACATGCCGGACAGCCCAGATCGACGTGAACACGACAATCACCGCCATGAAGGCCATGGCGATCATGAATTGCCATGAGGTGGAAGGCCCGGCGTCAGGAAGCGCGGCGACGAAAGACAACCATTGCCCGTTCGAAAGTTCCATGGTGGCCTGGAGCTTGCGCCAGCTCATGGACCCATGCATCCACGGTCCCATCATCGGCATCGAACGTCGAAATCGGGAAGTCAAAGGCCCGGTTGCGCCTGTAAAGGCAATCCGCAAGTGCCCCGCCAGGGCATGGGGCAACTGTCGCGCCAGATAGCTGCGAAT
>DAICZI010000351.1 GCA_027311205.1 Beijerinckiaceae bacterium
CAGATTTTGATCGAAACGTCAGAGCGGGGGCAGGCTGCCGTGGCCCTTCGGGGTGGTGATTTTGGCGCAGGTGCCATGCGGCACTAGCTTGAAGGCATTGCCCTGGTAATCGACGGTGCTGGTGCCAGCGCAGGTGGTGCCCGCACCCGCATAGCAATCATTATGGCCCTTGAGGGCGACGCCAAAGCACTTGTCGAGATGCTGCGCCATCATCCGTTTCTGGTTGCCGGCGCGCACTTTCATCATCTGCGCCTTTGTCATCATCTTGGCCTGGGCCATCGGAACGGCGGTCGCGCCGACGGCGGCGGCAATTGCAGTGGCGACAGCAAGTGACATGGTACGATTGGACATGAGGTGCGCTCCCTTGGAGACATCGCTTGGAAGGTGCCGGTCGCAAGACCAGCAGGCAGGATTGTCCCGCCTGATCCCAACTTCGCTTCACCTCCAGGCAAGGTTACGTCCATGGCTGAAATATTTCAGGCCGATGTCGCTGTGGCCGGGGCAGCATGGGGCGCGCTTTGCAGCCGTTGACCGGCGGCAACAGTCTTCACGCAAGATCGGGAATTTCCCGCAAGCTGCGGACTTCAAAATCGGGGTTGCCGGGCAGGTGCTCTGGCCGCTGACCATAGCGATTGCACCAGACAACCCGCATCCCGAAATCGGAAGCCGCATAGGCATCCCAGCCATTGGAAGACTGAAACGAAATTTCATGCGCAGACAGGCCAAGTTCAGCAAGCGCATGGCGATAGACATCCGGGTGAGTCTTGAAGACACCGACGGATTCAACTGAAAACACACCATCAAACAGGTCCGCCAGTCCCGCCCCTGCGACCGCCGCTGACAGCATGGCAGGCGTGCCGTTGGAGAGGATGGCGGTCTTGTAGCCGCGCCCGCGCAAGGCGCGGAGCACGTCCGGAACTTCGGCAAAAGCCTCAAGACGCAAATAGAGCTGCATCAATTGCTCCCGCAGCGTCGGCGAATCCAGCCCTAGCGTTGCCAGCGTGAAATCAAGCGCATCGCCGGTAACCTGCCAGAAATCGGTATGGCGGTTTTGCAGGCTGCGCAGCCAGGTATATTGCAACTGCTTGTCACGCCATAGGCCGGTCAGGGCTGCGCGCTTGTCTTGCGGGATGTCAGGGCATCGCGCTGCCGCCGAGGCAAAATCAAACAAGGTGCCATAGGCATCAAAGACGAAGGCCTTGATCTTGGTGGGCGGCATCATGACAAAGTTCCCCGGCTTGGATTGCTCGTCTTACAAGCAAAGGCGCGACTGCTGTGGGCTTTGTCGCGCCGTGCCCTGCAAGAATGGCTCTCAGTTGATGGTGCATCAAGTTTACCCGAGGCCACAAGAGTTTAAAAATCCGGGCGTTCGGGTTTTTGGGCGCTCTGGCCAGACAGCGAGGATTCCGACCGTTCGTTCACCACCTCTGCGATGCTGATCTTCGTTGCCGCGCCCAGATCGCTCAAGCATGTTGCGCCATAGCCGCGCGCCCGGAGCACGCCCAGCGCACGCTCCAGAATGACATCGTCAGCAAGTCTCCTGAGGCGTGGCCTGTCGGGAATTGACCGATGTGGCAAATGGCCCTAGTTCGATGTTGGAACGCTCGATCCAAATCAATGTCGATGCTGAAGCTGATTTTGATGTCGAGCCATGCTTCACCAGCGAGGCGCTGCCATGAGCCACTCTCCAATAAACCCGCATCTGATCTATTTTGCTGACCCGATGTGCTCGTGGTGCTACGGATTTTCGCCGACGATTGCGAAAATATCACAAGGCTTTGGGGCGCGGCTGCCGATCCAGCTTGTGCTGGGCGGCTTGCGGCCAGGCAACACCAAGCCGATGGGCGAACAGGACAAGGCCTCGATCGCTTCGCACTGGCAGCATGTCCATGAGGCCTCAGGGCAGATATTCGACCATGATTTTTTCAAGCGCGAGGGCTTCGTCTATGACACCGAGCCGGCCTCCCGCGCGCTGGTGGTGATGCGCCACCACAGCATGGCGCTGGCGCTCAAGGGCCTGGAACGGCTGCATCGCGCCTTTTACGCCGAAAATCGCGATGTCACCGACATTCAGGAGCTGGCTGGTATCGCCGCCGAACTGGGTTTGTCGCGCGCGAGCTTTCTGGAGGACTTCCAATCAGACACAGCGCGGGCGGAAACACATGCCGATTTCGCTTTTTCCCAAAGGGTCGGCATTCGCGGCTTTCCGACCCTCATTGCCGGAAGTGGACGCGACAACCGCTATGAGATGGTCACCAATGGCTATCAGTCGGTTGAAGCCCTGCTGCCGGGCCTGACGCAATGGCGTGACGGCCTCGATGAAGCGCCCGAAGCAGCCGCAACGGCGCATTAGCATCGATGTCCAATGCGTTCGGGATTCTTTGAATTGGTGGGAAGAGCGCGCTTGGGTGCCACGGCCGAAGCCAAAGGTGCCGCGAGGGCGGACGGCTCAAACTTGCCCTTGCACCGCGGGGGCCTGGTCGGGCCACCCGACCAGCGTCAGGTGATGAAAATCGAAATCCTGCGTCAGTTCCGGCTTGATGATGGCGAAATAGGGCGAGAGGTCGAAATCTCGCGGCGTGAACAGGCTGTAATGGCGCACGTGCAGGGTTTCTGACACGCATCCGGCACAAGCTGGATCATCTTCGAGGCTTTGGACCTCCGGCAGGATCGGATAGCGGATGAATTGAAAGGCCTGCGCGACGAGGGTTGAGCA
>DAICZI010000352.1 GCA_027311205.1 Beijerinckiaceae bacterium
CGCCAGACAATGAAGCTGAAAATTCCACGCGCCGAGGGAAATGATCCCGGTCGCCATGGTCAAGGCAAAATAGGCGGGTGGCAAGTTCTTCGTTGGAGCTCGCCGCCCTGCTCAGGGTTGCTCCACAAAGATATGAATAATATTGGTAAGCCCGCCTTTGAGCGAGGCAATGATCTGGGCCTCTCCCGCCACCGACACGGCCTTGACGCTGACTTCGATAAGGCCAAGCCGGGAGAAGCCGGGACCAAACGGATGTGGTGTCAGCGATACCGAAACGCCTTTGGTCACGATTGAACCAATCGGCATGCCGTCACGGAGGATATCCAGACCGCCGTCGGATTTGGAGCCAAGCGTTATCGTTGAACGTGACGCATCGGGCAGCGTCACGAGATAGTCGAGCGGCAGCGCCGCCGCGGCACCTGTTTTCACGTGCTGCCAGTCCTCATCCTTGCTTTGATGCAATTGATTGAAAGCGGCAATATTGGGCAACGGTTTGGCTGTGATATGGGCGATGGCCGTTGTTTTGCCGGACAGAGCTCCGGCATTGATAAACTCGATGCCGATGGGATAATCACCGGCAACCGACGGGTTGATTTCGCCGGTTCGCACATGAATGGCCTTCAGGCCGGGCTGATCCGGCGGGTTGGCAGATATCGCCTTTGCAATGACAACCGTGACCGCACGCGGGTTTGCCACGTCTTGTGTGACGGTAAACGGAACGGGGATAGCGCCGTGAGGCCAGCCATACAGAAGTGCACCCTCAAGATGGGTAGGGCCTTTCAGCGGCACGAACGCCTTCGGAAAGGTAAACCTGACCGCGGCATTCGCCGGCATCGCCGCCCCTGGCACGCGGGGATCCGCCGACATATTGAAAACAAACCAGCCCTCGAAGGGCTGCTTTGCCGCCAGTCCGGTGCTCACCATAGGCTGATAACCGACAGTCATGGCCGGTGGCCCGGCAAGCGCGGAAGCCGTCGGCAGAAGCAACAGGCACGCACCGGCACTCGTCAGTCTCAGGAACCGACCCATTGTATTTTTCATCTGACTCTCCTTTTCAATTCCGCACGAACGCGCAAGCCATTGACAGTACCTATTTCAGGGCGCCTGACCTGCATCCATGACCGCTGGCGGTGCCTTGGCAGCCAATCCCGTCGCAACGGCTTGCAGGCGGCCATCCCGCAACTGATAAATATGATCAAACCGGTCGAGGATCATTTCGTCATGGGTGACCACGACGATTGCGGCGTGTTGGTCGGTGGCGATGCGGCGCAGCATATCCATGACGATGCGCGCCCGCGGTGAATCCAGCGGTGCTGTCGGTTCATCAGCGAGAATGATCTTCGGGCGGTTGGCCAGCGCCCGGGCAATGGCAACGCGCTGCGCCTCGCCGCCCGAAAGCTGCCGTGGAAAGGCGTGTTTGCGGCCGCCAACTTCCAGATAATCCAGCAATTCACCGGCTCGCGCCCGCGCGGCGGCGGGCTTGAAACCGGCCAGATCGAGCACAATCGAAACATTGTCGCTGCCATTCAGAAATGGCAGCAGGTTCGGATATTGAAAAATGAAGCCAATCTTGTCGAGGCGAAGCCGACGCAAGTCCGATTTGAGCCATTTCTGCTCATAAACCACGTCGCCGTCCAGCGTCAGGGTGCCGCTGCTCGGCTCCAGAATACAGGCGATGCAATGCAGCAGCGTGGTCTTGCCAGACCCGCTCGGCCCCATAAGCCCCACCACCTGGCCGGGGTAAACGGCCATGCTTATATCGACCAGAGCATCGACCCTGGCGCTACCCTGCCCAAAATGCTTGGACAAATGCGCGACCTGTATCGCTGGCTGAATTTGCGTTTGCGCCATGGCATTATCCCGAGGAGGCGAGGGCTTCAGTGGGGTCAACCTTCAGGGCCACCCGAATGCCAAGCGTGCTGGCGGCAAGGCACATGCCGACCGTGATGAAAAACACCATGGCGACGCTTGGGAAATCGAGCACCAGACGTCGCGGAAAATAGGGCAAAAAGGCCACCACGAGGCCAAGGCCGATGAAATAGCCAAATATCCCCATCGACAGGGCCTGCTGTACAATCAGCCCGACGATGGTGCGATCGGGTGCGCCAACAAACTTCAAGGTGGCGATGGAGCGCACCTTGTCCATGGTCAATGTGTAAACGATCAGCGCGATTATCACCGCCGAGACGATGATCAAAAGCACCATAATCAGCAATTGCTGCTTGCGGGATTTGTCAATCACGTCTTTGCTGAGCAAAGTTTCCTGCTGAGCCTGGGTCAAAGTCGTCAGGTGCTTCCATCGTGTCAGCGCCGAGGCAACTTCACTGAGGGGAACATAGGGCGATACTTTGGCGATAACGGCATTGATCTGGTCATTGCCATCCACCGCGCCGCCGCTGGCAACCTGACGCCGCTCGGCGGGGGGTGCGAGATCAAATTGCAACGCCTGGGCGTCATGCAAAGTCACATAGCCTACCGGATCGCCCGAAGATGTCAGCTCATTGCGCAACAGTCCGACGACTGTAAACTTATGCCCATGCGTGCCCAGGGGCACTTCCTCGCCCAGCGCCAGGCCTGCGGAAACATCGACAACCAACTCGTAATGGCTTCGCATGATGTCGCGCCCGGCAACAAGCTTGCGCGGACCGCCGGGCCGTCCGGGCTCGTAGCCGATCAGAAACAGCCGGAGCGACTTGCTATTGAGCCGGGTCTGCAC
>DAICZI010000353.1 GCA_027311205.1 Beijerinckiaceae bacterium
GGCTCCTGGGCGTCCCGGACAAACTCTTACCGGCAGAGATCACCCAGGGGCTGAAGACCCGTTATCTTAAGGGGCCCATCCATCATTTCGAGGCCCTGCCCTCCACCAATGATCTGGCCAAGGAAACCGGCGCACGTCTGGTGCCGGGCCGCGCGCCGATGGCTGCGTGGCTGTCCATGGCTGTGGCCGCCGCGCGCGCTCATGGCATCGAAATTCTGGACGGCGTTCATAACGAGCTTGCCGATAAACTTGGTTTTGCTGAAGAATGCGCCCAGGGCCGCGACTTTGGCATGGACGGCAAAACCCTGATTCACCCCGATCAGATTGGCCCGTGCAATCAGATTTTTTCACCCGACGAGGCCGAGGTGGCGCGGGCACGCCGCATTGTCGCCGCCTTTGATCTGCCAGAAAATAGTGGCAAGGGCGCGATCCGGCTCGATGGCCGGATGGTCGAGCTGCTGCATGCCGCCATGGCCCGCCGCACGTTGGCGCTCGTTGACGCCATCGCGGCGAATGTGCAAGGTCAGGTTGCAGCAATCCAGGATAAGGGTTCGGCCCAGTGAAGCTCAACGTGCTGCGGGGACAAGACCATGGACACTAGCGGTAAAGCACCTCCACCCGTCGATGCGGGTGGCCCCAGGCGGCAGCCCCAGGTGATCGATGTCAAGGCCGAGCCCGCACCGCCCGGCGCTGCCAGACCCGCTGAGTCAAAACCGGCGGCGTCGGCTTCCGAGACGACAGCATCAGCGCCCGCAAAGCCCGCACCAGCGGCGCAAGCAACCGTGCGGCCTTCGGCGATTCCGCCGCGCCCGGCACCTGCCGCAACGCCCGAGCCGACGCCAGCCCCGGTCGCGGCACCGGTCGCCAAAGTCGCCAAGGCCAAGCCCCACTACGCCTATGCAATTTTGCTCGGCGCGCTCACCGCTCTGGCCGGGTCAGCGGCGCTGCACATGATCTATGATCCGCAACAGCAACTGGCGAGCCTGAGCGCCAAAGTCGCGACGCTGCAAGCGAAGCAACAGCAACTGGCGGGCCTCGGCACCAAGGTCACGACGCTGCAAACCCAACTGGGCAAAGTCGCGGATGATAGCGCCAGATCACGCCTCAGCGCCGAGTCAGACCATGCCCGCGTCACGGCGCTCTCTGCGGAAATGA
The DNA here is from genome assembly GCA_027311205.1 of Beijerinckiaceae bacterium. Taxonomy (GTDB): domain Bacteria; phylum Pseudomonadota; class Alphaproteobacteria; order Rhizobiales; family Beijerinckiaceae; genus REEB77. The sequence continues at coordinate 1,156 of DAICZI010000353.1, forward strand.
CCAGGCTCTCCGGCTCGAAAAACGAAATTGCTTTGACCCGGAATCCGGTCGCGGGGGTGGTGGCATCGTCGACCACGCCATCGCCCGCACCGGCTGGCGCCACGCCGCGTTGACCGCTTCAACTTTGGTGGTGCCGGGTTCGGCCGCAGCGCCAGGCGTGCCATCGCCAGCGCCGACCAGCCCCCAGACCGCGTCAACCGCCGCAACTGCCATCGCGCCAGGTTCGGCCACCGCTCCTGCGGCGCAGTCAGCCGCTTCCATCGCGGCGCTGGCCGCGGTCACGGCGTCGCTGTCAAAGCTTCAAGGCAAGGTTGCGACGCTTGATCAGAGCATGCCCAAAGTGGACGCGGCACTGGCAGCTCATGAAAGTGCCATCAAAGCCAATCAGGCGCAGATAGTGAAGGCAATGGCGACGCCCAATGGAGCGGCGATAGCCGTGGTCAGCCAGAGCATCATTGCCGCCTTGCAGCAGGGACGCGCCTTCCCGACTGAACTCAAGGCGCTGCAAAGCCTGCATGTTGATCCCGCGCTGTTGGCACCTTTGGCCAAAGTGGCCGACAAGGGGCCCTCCTCCACTGCGGATCTCGCCAGAAGCTTTGCGCCCGAACTTGCCGCCATCACCAAGGGCGAAACACCCGCCACACCCGCGCCGAAAGGCGTGATGGGTTGGATCGGGGCCAAAGCCGCAACGCTGGTGCAGGTGCGCGATACGCGCTTGCCCCAAGGCGATGAGCCCGGTGCAGCGGCGGCCAGGGTTGAAGCGGCGCTGCGCCGGGGCGATGCTGCGGGTGCCCTGAAGGACTGGAACGCCATGCCCGAGTCGGCCAAAAAACTCAGCGCTGCATGGGTGGCGCCCTTGCAGGAGCGTGCTGACGCCGAGGCCGCCGTGCAGAAACTGAACGAAGAAGCGCTGGCGGCGATGACCAGCCAGACAGCCGACCCCTGATGAATTTTTATGCCATAATGCATATTGAAATGTCGCGTTGCCAAACTGAGAGGCGTTCATGATCCGCGCACTGATGTTCATTCTCACGCTGGCCCTCGCGGCTTGGGGCGCTTCCTTGCTGATGGCGCAGCAGGGCAGCGTGGTGCTGACATGGCAGCATACGCAATACAATGTGTCGCTGGGCGTTGGCCTTCTGGCTGTGGCGCTGGCGGCGCTGGCACTGAGCATGGCCTGGGCGCTGGTGCGCTGGGTCTGGGCCTTGCCCTCGGTTATTTCCTACGCCAACCGCATCCGGCGGCGTAACAAGGGTCTGGCGGCGCTCTCGCAGGGCATGGTCGCGGCGGGCGCTGGCGACACCAAACGCGCCCGCCGCGCGGCGGCGGACGCCACAAGGTTGCTACCCAAGGAGCCGATGGCGCTGCTGCTGTCAGCGCAAGCCGCCCAACTCGCTGGAGATCGGCAGGGTGCGCAAGCCGCCTTCACCCAGATGAGCCAAAGTCCGGACACCAAGTTGCTCGGCCTGCGTGGGCTGCATGTCGAGGCCCGCCGTCGCGGCGATGATGCCGCTGCTGTCCACTATGCCCAACAGGCCCGCCAGCTTGCCGTGCTGCCC
>DAICZI010000354.1 GCA_027311205.1 Beijerinckiaceae bacterium
ACCCATGGTGGTTATTACCAGCGTCGGCCTGATATTACCCTTAGGAAACTTGAAATCGCGCGGCGCAACACCGCGTGAAATTTGAAAATAGATATAGGCGTTCTTCAACCGGTTGCGGCGCACAAACTCGCGCAGCACCAGTTGCAAAGCAAGGAACACCAGAATGGCGAAAACGATAATCCACATGCGGCCGTAGGTGATTGACAGGCCGCCGAGCGGGAAGGTGCCGCTCATGAAAGGCGGCGAGACGACGTCGCGGTTGTCAGCGCCAAAAATTGAGCGCACCGCCTGTTGCAGGATCAGCGACAGACCGAAGGTGGCAAGCAAGGTTTCCAGCGGGCGGCCATAAAGAAAACGGATGATGCCACGCTCAATCGCCATGCCGACCAGCCCGCTGACCACGAAGGCGGCGGGAATGGCGATAAACAGAGAGGCTTCCAGCCAGGCGGGATGAGCAGAACGCAGCCATTGCTGCACGACATAGGTGGTGTAGGCACCGAGCATCACCATCTCGCCATGCGCCATGTTGATGACACCCATCACACCAAAGGTAATGGCAAGACCAATGGCCGCGAGCAGCAGCACCGAACCATAGGATAGACCATACCAGACATTCTGCACCTCGCTCCAGAAGGCAGCTTTGGACTGCAAGCCTGCCAGGGCCGAAGCTGCGGCGATCTGGACATCGCCCTTCGGGCCATCACGCAACTGGCTGAGCAGGGAAATCGCCGCCTGGTCATTCTGCCCGGCGACAACACCGACCGCCTTCAGGCGATCCTGATTGGCTGCAGCCGGATTGAGGGCGATAATGGCCGCAGCGGCGCCCGCCAGCGCACGCTTCACCTGCGGGTCTTTTTCGTGGGCGAGCGCCGCTTGCAACGCCGCCAGTGCCGCCGGATCATGGCTGTGAAAGGCGTCTTTGGCGGCGGCAAGCCGTTTGGCCGGGTCGGCGCTCGTCAGCCCGGTGCTGCCGCGGGCATCCTGGAGGGCGCTGCGCACCATATTGCTGACGCGGACTTTCTTCAGGGCGTCGATCGAGATGCCCGTGGCCGGAGTGCCGGTTTTGGCGAGATCAAGCTGGCCCTTGGCATCCCTGAAATAGACCTGCTTCCTGATCGGATCGAAATAGAGCTTGCCATGGTCCAGGGCCTGCAAAATCGCGTCGGTGGTGGCAAGGTGGCTGGCGACGAGCGCCTTGATGCCATGCGCGGTGTCCGCAAAGCGATCCGTGGTGAATTTGGCCAGCGCGTCATCGCCGCTATCGGCCAAGGCTGGTGGTGCGGCGAGCAGCAGCGCGACCAGAGCGCAAAGAATTGCGCGCAGGAAGCTGCTGATACGCCCACTTCCGCCTTTGCGAGGCGCGTGGTGACGAAGCAACCCAGAGGTTTCCTGAAGCCAATGGGTTGCTTTCGCTTCACTTCGCACCGGGTCGCAATGACGTTGGCAAGTCTTATTCATATTATTTGACACGTCAAACCTTGTCTTCACCCGCCGCAATGGCCGGTTTTGACGTTGAAATTGCCGCAGGACATGGGCTTGCGCCAATCGCCGATCAAATCTTTCGATTCCGGCAGATAGGGCGACCATTCCTGGGCCACGACTTCGCCCGGCGTTTGCCAGACGACGTCAAACTGGCCATCGCCCTGGATTTCGCCGATCAGCACCGGCTTGGTGATGTGGTGGTTCGGCATCATGGTCGCAGTACCCCCGGTGAGATTGGGAACGCTGACGCCGATCAGCGCATCAATCACATCATCGGGCTTGAAGGAATTGGCTTTCTTGACCGCCTCCACCCACAGGTTGAAGCCAATCATGGAGGCTTCCATTGGGTCATTGGTCGTTCGTTTCGGGTTCTTGATGAAGTCGTGCCATTGCTTGATGAAGGCCTTGTTGGCCGGAGCATCGACCGATTCAAAATAATTCCATGCGGCGAGATGGCCTACCAGCGGCTTGGTATCCATGCCTGCCAGTTCCTCCTCGCCGACCGAGAAAGCCATCACAGGAATATCGGTGGCCTTGATGCCCTGATTGCCGAGTTCCTTGTAGAACGGCACATTGGCATCGCCGTTGATGGTCGAGACAACGGCGGTCTTTTTGCCCGCCGACCCGAATTTCTTGATGTTGGAGACGATGGTCTGCCAATCGGATTGGCCGAACGGCGTGTAATTGATCATGATGTCTTCAGCGGCCACGCCTTTCAGCTTCAGATAGGCTTCCAGAATTTTGTTGGTGGTGCGCGGATAGACGTAATCGGTGCCGGCCAGCACCCAGCGCTTCACATTGCCGCCATCCTTGCTCATCAGATAATCGACAGCCGGTATGGCTTGCTGGTTGGGCGCAGCACCGGTGTAAAACACGTTGCGCTCGCATTCCTGCCCCTCATATTGCACCGGATAGAACAGGATTGAATCCAGTTCCTTGACCACGGGAAGCACCGATTTGCGTGACACCGACGTCCAGCAGCCGAAGATCACCGAGACTTTGTCCTTGGAGATCAGTTCGCGGGCTTTTTCGGCGAACAGCGGCCAGTTGGAGGCCGGATCGACCACCACCGGCTCCAGCTTGCGACCCAGCACACCGCCTTTGGCGTTTTGCGCCGCGATCATCATGCGCGTGATGCCGCGATGAATATTGACCTTTACCAGCGAAGCGGATTGGCCGGTCTTTGCCGAAGCCTCTTCGATACTGAAGCCGTGCATCTTCACCAGGC
>DAICZI010000355.1 GCA_027311205.1 Beijerinckiaceae bacterium
GATGTGTCGAGAGCGGAAATTTGCCGCCATTGTAGGACGGCACCTTTGGTTCGCGTCCCGCGGCACGGCGCACCAAGGCCTCGTTCTCGACGATGCCGACCAAAGCCAGCACTTCACCGCTGAACAGGAATGTGTCGCCGGGCAGCAGCATCTCGAGAAAATATTCTTCGATCTCGCCCAGAACGCGGCCCGTGCGGGCTATGCGTCCGGTATAGCCTGCGCCCGTCTGCACGCCGCCGCGCGCCAGCCGCACTTTCAGCATGTCAGCTTCAACAATGGTGCCGACATTCATGCGATGGCTGCGGGCAAAGCGCGGATGGGTCAGGCGCCAAAGGCCATCGGGCCGCTGCTTGATCCGCGCAAAACGCTCATAGGCTTGCAGCGCATAGCCGCCATTGGCGGCAAAGCCGAGGCTGTCATCGAAATCAGCGCGGGAAAGCTCGCGGTAGGGCGCGGCACCGCGCACCTCGGCATAAAGCGCCTCGGCGCTGAACGCCCCGGCGCAGGCGGTGCCGACAATATGCTGCGCCAAAACGTCGAGCGCCCCGCGCCGCTCGGCCGCCGTATCATGCTCGCCAGCTTCGGCAGCGGCCACAGCGGCAAGGCTTTCAAGCATTTCAAAGCGGTTGGAGGGCACCAGCAGTGCGCGCGAGGGTTCATCAAGCCGGTGATTGGCCCGCCCGATGCGCTGCATCAGACGGCTCGCTCCCTTGGGCGCGCCCATGTTGATAACCAGATCAACATCGCCCCAGTCAATGCCAAGATCCAATGTCGAGGTGCAGACCACCGCCTTCAGCCGCCCCTCGGCCATCGCCGCCTCAACCTTGCGGCGCTGGGTGGCATCGAGCGAGCCATGGTGCAGCGCAATCGGCAGATTGGCCTCGTTGATGCGCCATAGCGCCTGAAAGGTCGCCTCGGCCTGAGCGCGTGTATTGACGAACACCAGTGTCAGGCGCGCGGCCCCGATGCGCTCATAAACTTCGGCAAGCGCATGGCGCGCGCCGTGCCCCGCCCAGGGCAAATGCTCGCGCGAATCGAGAATATCCAGGATCGGCGCTGCGCCCGCCGCCGCCTGAACAATGATTGCAGGGGGTGCCGAAAGATAGCGCGCCAGTTCATGCGGGTCGCGCACTGTTGCCGACAGGCCGATGGCGCGCAAACCGGGGGCGAGACGGCGCAATCGCGCCAGACCAAGGCTGAGCAAATCGCCGCGCTTGGAGGTGGTCAGCGCGTGCAACTCATCCAGAATGACGGTTTTCAGCGAGGCAAACAGCGGCACCGCATCGGGACTGGCGATCAGCAGCGCCAGTTGCTCAGGCGTCGTGAGCAATATCTGCGGCGGTTGATGGCGCTGGCGCGCCTTTTTTGACGCGGAAGTATCGCCGGTCCGGGTCTCGATGCGCAGCCCCAGCGCCATCTCCCGAACCGGCAGTTCAAGATTGCGGGCGACATCGACCGCGAGCGCCTTGAGGGGCGAAATATAAAGCGTATGCAGGCCGTCTTGCGGACTGGTTCCGGTCAGTTCCACCAGACTTGGCAGAAACCCAGCCAGAGTTTTGCCCGCCCCGGTTGGCGCTATCAGCAGGCCGCCCTGGCCACCGAGCGTGAGGCGCAGCAATTCAAGTTGATGGGCACGCGGCTGCCACCCGCGCTGGGCAAACCACGCGGCGAACCGCGAAGGCAGCGGCTCCAGATCACGAACGCCAACTGCCATCTGAAGTCCCGTGCAACCAGCGTCTAGAACCAGTGATCGCAGCGGCCATCAGCGATTTTGAAGTAGATCGGATCACAGGGCAGCGTGTCTTCAGGACACATCGGCACACATACGCGCTGTCTGACGATGCGTGGCGCATGGTAAATGCGATGCACCGGCCGGTGGTGGATCACCCGATGGTGGCGATAATGCACCTCATGGGCCTGGGCCTGGGCCAGTGGCAAGGCGACGGCGAGCGCTGCGACCGCCAAACCCGCGATAACAGGGTTCAAAGCCTTGAAAATCATGTCTATCTCCTCCAAACAGAGCCGGATTTGCGAGGGCGATGTTCGAATCCTCGCCCCGCCCAACACCTCAACGCGAATATAGTCCAGCTGGTTGCATTTGCCACGGGATCAACAAACTGCAGATCAACAAACTGTGAACCTAGAAATATCCGACCGGAAAATATTTCAAATAAAGATCCGTGTAGGTGCCATCATGGGCGATGCGTTCGAGCGCGTAATCCAGCGCCCGCTTGATCGGCATATTGCCCTTGGCTACCGCAATGCCGACTCCTTCGCCGAAATAGGCGGGTGCAAGATAAGGGCCACCGACAAAGCTGCAGCAATGTTGGGCGAGATCACCATTGAGCCAGAAACTCAGGCCAATGGCATCGCCAAAGACGAGATCAACATCGCCATTGTGCAGGGCATTCAGCATGTTGGCGCTGGAATGGAACAGCCGCGGGCGCGCCTCGGGAAAATAGCGGGCCAGAAAGGCCGCATAGGGGCTGTTGGCCAGAACGCCAACCATGCGGCCCGCCAGCGCATGGGGTGAAATGCTGCCAGGCGTCGCGCCACGCCGACCGAGAAACCGAGCCGGTTGGCGATAATAGGGAGCCGTCACATCAAAGGCCTTGCGATCCAGCGCATTGATGGGGCGGGCGGTGAGCAGCGCATCAGCCGAACCCTGCGCCAGCGCCGCCGCTGCCGTATCGGGCC
>DAICZI010000356.1 GCA_027311205.1 Beijerinckiaceae bacterium
ACACTGCCACCACCATAATCGACGCTGCAGCGCTGACACGCGAACTGGAAACCATCCGCAAGACCGGAATTTCTACAGATAATCAGGAGTTTTTGGCAGGCGTGGTGTGCGTGGCCGTGCCCGTTTACGCCGAAAGCGGTGCCGTTGTCGCGGCCATCGCGGTGTCGGCACGGGTCGCGCGCATGTCGCTGCAAAGAGGCTTGCAGCACGTACCCCGCCTGCGCGAGGCCGCTGCGAAAATCCAGGCGACGCTCAGCAATCCGGCCACCGCAAAGCGCACCACACGCGCTTGATCCTAAAGCTCCAATAACCAATTCAGGAGGCGACCATGCCGCACCAAGACCCTCTGTTCTCGATTGCCCGCCAAAATATTCTGGTGGCCGGTGGCGCTGGCGGTCTGGGCTGGCCAATCGCACAGGAACTCGCAAGGCGCGGTGCCAATGTCGCCATCGCTGATCTTGATGAATCTAAAGCTATGACCTGCGCCGAAACTTTAACCCGGCAAGGTGCGCGCGCCCTTGCCATTGCACTGAATGTCACATCACGCCATTCATGCGAAGCCGCCTGCCAGCATGTTGCCAACACCTGGGGGTGCCTTGACGGCCTCGTCAACGCTAGCGGCATCTACCGTGTTGGCCCTGCGTTAAGCCTCGCTAACCAGGACTGGCAGAATTCGATCGATATTAATCTCACCGGCAGTTTCCAACTGGCCCGCGCCGCCGGGGCGCTCATGGTGCCGCAAAAATCCGGCAGCATCATCACCATCACCTCGGTCTCCAGCCGTATTGCTAACCCCAACTATGCCGCCTACGCCGCCAGCAAAGCAGGCGCGGCTCATGTAACGCGTGTGCTCGCCCTCGAGTGGGCCGCGGCAGGCGTACGGGTCAACGCCATCGGACCAGCGGTAACGCCCACGCCACTGGCCGCACAAATCATCGACGACCCCGTCACGCGCAACAACGCCTTGGCAAAAATCCCAATGCAACGCTTCGGGACCCCGCAAGATCTACTTGCCTCCGTGGTGTTTCTCCTGGCCGATGGTGCAAAATTCCTGACGGGACAAATTCTCTATGTCGATGGCGGTCGTACCATTTCGTAAAAAGTGGGCCCGGCGCGATGCGCCTGGCCCCTCGGTTGAGGGTTCCGGTTCTGCTCAGGATTCAAGCCTCTATACCGTGTTGTGAGCATTCTGGCCCAGGGTTTAGCGCCGTCGCGGCTGGCTTTGGCTCAAGCAGCCGATAATCGCGGCGTTTCACATTGGCGACCCGGTAGATGCCGCAGTCGTGAACAAGCGGCGAGGAGGAACCCCTGCTCAAAAGCGATCAAGTTGCGGAACTGCTGAAGAAATTTTCGCTTTCCTGGGCTCCAGATAGGTGCCGGACAGGACCCGGTCCCGAATCGAAATTGCGTCAATAAATCAAGCGTTGATTTGGCTTTGGGGAGGGGGCACGATTAACGTCCCTTTGACGGGCGCGATCGACCCTACCTCCTGCTTTGGATCTCCAGACTGCCTTCAGGATACGAGGTCAAAGTTTTCAAAAACGCGACGATATCCGACTGCTCTAATGTGGTGAGACCAAGAGGGTGAATGTTTTCGTCCAGACTAGGACGCTTGATACCGCCTTTATTATAGAGGCGCACCACTGAAGCGAGTGTTGGTTGCGAGCCATTATGCATATAGGGCGCACGCAGCGCTACGTCCCGCAGTGTGGGCGTTTTGAAGGCGCGCTGCAGCTTGATCGAACTAGGAAACTTGGCTCCGCGACCCAAGTCATTGCCCGTAGAAACGCCAATATCATGGAAGGACCTATCTGTGAAAGCAAACCCTTTATGACACACTCCACATTTGGCTTTACCCTCAAAAAGCTTAAAGCCGCGCTTGGCTCCGGCACTTACAGCATTGGGGTCGCCCTGCATCCACCGGTCGAACGGGCTGGGCGGAGCTACCAGCGTGCGAACATAGGTTGCCAGAGCGCGGGCCATTTTGTCGACGCTTGGAGCCTTGGCAGGAAATGCCGCAGCATATTTGCTTTGCAGGTCTGGTTCTTGTGCCATTGCTTGTCGAAGCGAGTGCGTCGTGACTGCCATATTCATCGGGTTGACCATGGCCCCAGTCACGACGTCCGCGAGACTGGGGTACTTGCCCTCCCAGCCATAAAGCCGCCCCCAGGCAGCATCAAGCAGTGTGGGTGTTCGCAACGCCATCGGTTTGCCCATCGCACCAAGAGAAGCCGCCCTATGGTCAGCAAATCCTAGACTAGGAATGTGGCATGAGGCACAAGCAATGGTGCCAGGGCCAGACAACTGCGGATCATAAAAGGCAAAACGACCAAGCGCGAGTTTGGCAGCGGAAAACGGGTCATTTGCGGGATATGGAATTTTCGCCGGGGTTGCATATTGGATGTGACGTGGCCCCGTCGACATCGTGCGAAACGCCAGCCCTCCTGCGCCAATAAGGCCGAAGGTAACCAAAGCCATCAGACTGGCAGTACGAAGTCGCATTTTTCGCGAACCCTTCTCACGATGGATATTCATAATTATAGGGTTGCATTATATTTATAGAAATCGAAATACTATTCCACTGGCGTTCATATTTTAAGGTATTGACCAATATGCGCCCAATATATTCAAAATTTTCTATACAAATCAAGCAGCTTGCGCTGTGTTAACACTTCAACAAACCATCCCCTCGG
>DAICZI010000357.1 GCA_027311205.1 Beijerinckiaceae bacterium
CTTCAACCATGTTCAACCCCCGGAAGCCCTTTATCTTGAAGTGACGAAGATGCCATAGAAGAAGTTAATAATATACCTGTTATATGACAACCGCGAAGAATAACGCGCATGATTTATCCTCGGCGTGACTTCCCGTTTGGCTAACTACACCACGCATTTGCAAAATTTGCCAAAAGCATCCACACATCACACCGCCGCCGTGATTTCTCCACGAAGTTGCAGCATGGCTTGATTCACCAATTTTTTGAACAGCGAAGCCATGGCCCGACCCACAAATGCCATTGATTTCTGGCGCGGCTGCGCGCTGGTGACGATCGCGATTGATCACGTCCCCGGCAATCTTTACGTGAATTACACCCTGCATAATTTCGCCCTCTCCGACGCCTCCGAGATTTTCGTGTTTCTGGCAGGATGGGCGCTGCGCCTGGTGGCTGACGGCCGGGCGGCGCGGGCCGATCCCAGGGCGGCGCAGTGGCGGCTGGTGCGCCGCTCCGGGCGACTTTATGTGTCGCAGATTGTCTTTAGCCTGCTCGCTCTGGCCATCCTGGCGCTGGCCGCAATCTGGCTCAACGCACCGTTTCTCTATGACTGGAACGCGGCAGGGCCGGTCTTTGCCGAGCCTTTGCGCGGGCTGATCGGCCTTGCCACGCTGCTGACCCAGCTTGGTTATTTCAACATCCTGCCGCTTTATGTCGTGCTGATGCTGGTGGCCCCGCTGTGGATCATGCTTTATCGCTTCAGGCCCGCGCTGCTCCTGCCCGTGTCACTTGCCATCTACATCGTCGCGCTTGCCTTTCACATCAATCTGCCGAACTGGCCAGCTCCAGGCACCTGGTTTCTCGATCCGCTTGCCTGGCAACTGATTTTTGTTCTGGGTTTCATCATAGGGGGCAAAACCGGATTGGGCCTCCTGGCGCGGCGGCATCACCGCGCCTTGTTCTACGCCAGCCTGCCCATTCTCGCGCTGGGCCTGGCGGCTTCACAATGGCATTATGCGCCGGCATCACCCATGACCCCGTGGTTGCGGCTGTTTGTGGCCTTCAACAAGACTTTCGAATCCCCGGCCCGCATTCTCAACATGCTGGCGCTGGCCGCCGCCGCGCCGGGCCTTTTTGAGGTCTTGCATCGGTTCATCGCACCTGTGACTGAAGCCTTTGCGAAGCTCGGACGAAACTCGCTCAGCGTCTTTTGTGTCGGTTCGCTGGCAAGCCTCATAGGGCAAATCTATCGCTATGTGGTTGGCGGCGGGTTTGCTAATGATACACTCATCTTGTTGTGCACATTGCTCATTTTAGGGATCACTGCATGGTACACGGAAAATCTGTCGCCACGCTTGTGGCGGGCTGCGTCGTCGCCGTCGGCCTGAGCCTGCCTGCCCGGGCCGTGGACGTGCCGCAATCCGTCCTCTCTGCGGCCTGCGCCGTGCCGGAGGTTGATGTCGCCACGGCCGGCTCCCTCCAGCAACTGGGCAGCAAGCTCAAAAGCGGCCAACCGATCAAAATCATGGCGATTGGTTCATCGTCCACATTCGGCATCGGCGCTTCAAGCCGCGTGCACACCTATCCAAGCGATCTTCGCCCGCTGATGGCCGTAGCGCTGAAAAGCGCCAACATCACGATCGTCAATCGCGGCGTGTCCGGCGAAGTCGCCGCGACCACCGCCCAGCGGATCCGTGACGAAGTTGAGGTCGAGCGACCTGACCTGCTATTGTGGCAATTGGGAACCAATGATGCCCTCAGCCGTGTGCCGCCGACTGAATTTGCCGAAACCGTCAATACAACACTTGACTGGTTGAAGGAAAATCACATTGAAGTAGCCCTGATTGGCTTGCAATATACATCCAGGCTGGCGCGCGATGCCAATTATATCGCCATTCGCGATGTTTTATTCAAAATAGCCAACGATCGACATATTTTATACATTCGCCGCTACGCCGCCATGCAGTTCATTGCTCGCACGCGGCGCAACGAACATCTTCTTAGTGCCGATCAGTTTCATCTGAATGACCTTGGTTATGAGTGCATGGCTGAGCAGGTTGCCCACGCGGTTGTCACCAGCCTCTTTGTCAAACGCTTCCGCCCGGCGAGACAAAAATAACAGTCCATCCGCAATTCAAGCAAAAGCTCGAGCGAGCGCGATTATTGGCGCAGCGTCCCCCGCTTCAAACACTTTTAACACCTGCCAGCTAGACCTGACGCATCGGCTTTGTTCAGGGTGGGTGCGTTTGATGATCGAGACTTTCGTGATTGGAGCCGGGCCGTCAGGTTTGACCGCAGCCTATATCCTGGCGAAGAGTGGCCGCGAAGTCGTTGTCTGCGAGAAAGACCCCATCTATGTTGGCGGCATCAGCCGCACTGTGAATTACAAGAATTTTCTGTTTGACATCGGCGGACACCGATTTTTCTCGAAATCCAAGGACATCGTTGATCTCTGGAATGAAATTCTCCCGGATGATTTCATCGACCGGCCACGGCTGTCGCGGATTTTCTATCAAAACAAGTTCTATGCCTATCCGCTGAAAGCCTTCGAGGCTTTGGCCAATCTCGGAATTTGGGAAAGCACCCGCTGCATGGCCTCATTCGGCTTTGCCAAACTGTCCCCGATCAAAGCCCCGCGCACCTTTCATCAATGGGTGCGCAATCAGTTTGGCGAGCGCCTGTTTTCGATTTTCTTCAAGACCTATAC
>DAICZI010000358.1 GCA_027311205.1 Beijerinckiaceae bacterium
AGCGAGGACAGCTCGAAGTTGCCGATCAATCCCTATGGCATGTCGAAGTTGATTACCGAGCTGATGCTGGCCGATGTCGCAGCCGCTCATCCGGTCAACTATTGCGCGCTGCGTTATTTCAATGTCGCGGGGGCCGACCCGCAGGGCCGCCTTGGCCAATCCGCCGTCAATTCCACCCATCTCATCAAGCGTGCCGTCCAGACCGCTCTGGGTCGCTATCCGAACATGGATGTGTTTGGCACCGATTTCCCCACCCCCGATGGCACCGGCATCCGTGATTATATCCAGGTCACCGATCTGATCGAAGCCCACATGCTGGCGCTGGCCTATCTGCGGCAAGGCAAGCCGAGCCTGGTGTGCAACTGCGGTTATGGGCATGGTGCCTCGGTGCTGGAAGTCATCGCGACCGTCAGGAAAGTCTCAGGTGTTGATTTCTCCGCGCGCATGGCCCCGCGCCGTGATGGCGACCCAGGCCGCCTGATCGCCATGGCGGATCTGGCCCGCGACCGGCTCGCGTGGGTGCCAAAGCATGACAATCTCGAGGAGATTGTCCAGCAGGCGCTGGATTGGGAGCGTCGCCTGCATAATTTCCAGAGGTGATCCGCGGGATGGCAGCCCATGCCAGAACCTTCGCCAATATTTCGGCAGGGCATGCCCCGGTGGGATCAAGGTCCCGCGCAGCACGGCTCGCCTGATGTAACAGCCCCAGCCCGCTTCAGGCGCGGTTGGCTGCCATCATCGCCGCAAAGCGATCGAACAGATAATGCGAATCCTGCGGGCCGGGCGAGGCTTCCGGGTGGTGCTGCACGCTGAAAGCTGGCGCATCATGGAGAGCCAGCCCGCAGTTTGAGCCGTCAAACAGCGACACATGGGTTTCGATCACGCCAGCCGGCAGGCTTGCCGCATCGACGGCAAAGCCATGGTTCATCGACACGATCTCGACCTTGCCGGTCGCATGTTCCTTCACCGGATGGTTCGCGCCGTGATGGCCCTGCGGCATTTTGATCGTGCGCCCGCCGAGCGCCAGGCCCATCATCTGATGACCAAGGCAAATGCCGAAGGTGGGTATTTTCTCGCCAAGCAGCCGCTGGATCACCGGCACGGCATAAACGCCGGTTTCCGCTGGATCGCCGGGGCCATTCGAGAGAAACACGCCGTCGGGCCTCAGCGCCAGAATATCTTCGGCCGTTGTCGTGGCGGGCACAACCGTGACGGCGCAGCCGACATGCGCCAGCAGGCGCAGGATGTTGCGCTTGATGCCGTAATCGATGGCGACAACCCTGAATTTGGGCGGTTCTTCCGCGCCATAGCCACCCTCAACCTGCCAGATGCCCTCATGCCAATCGCTGCGCTGCAACGAGGTGACGTCCGGCACCAGGTCCATGCCATCGATGCCTGGCCATTGCGCGGCCTGCGCCTTGAGGGCGGGCAGGTCGAAAACACCATCGCGGGCATGGGCTATCACGCCATTGGGCATGCCCTTCTCGCGGATCAGGGTCGTCAGGGCGCGGGTGTCGATGCCCGACAGGCCGATGATGCCGCGCGCCTGCAGCCAATCCTGCAGGGGCCTTGTGGCGCGGTAGTTGGAGGGCTCGCTCATGGCGGCGTGCATGATGACGCCGCGCGCCCCGGCCCGCGACGCCGCGTTCAGTGTCTCGATATCATCCTCATTGGTGCCGACATTGCCAATATGCGGGAACGTGAAGGTAATGATCTGGCCTGCATAGGAAGGATCGGTGAGGATTTCCTGATAGCCGGTCATCGCGGTGTTGAAGCACACTTCGCCAACGGCGCTGCCCTCGGCGCCGCAGCCCATGCCCTCAATCACTGTGCCATCAGCCAGCACCAGAACGGCGGTGGGTCTTACGGGGCTCCAGGGAGCGGGTTCTTGCCTGTCAGCCATGGTCGTTCTACACATCCGCGCCAAGGGGACCCGCGCGCGCCAGCGCCTCGGGAAGCCGCAAAGTCAAATTCGAGGTTGAGACAGCGCTCTAGGCCCTGGGCGTCAAATCGTCAACCACACCCTCAAGGAGAGATCATGCGCGAGACATTTATGAATGAAATGAAGATCGCGATGAAGGCCGGCAACCGCCGCCGGGTCGATACCATCCGCATGATCAATGCCGCCTTGAAAGACAAGGACATCGAGGCGCGCGGTCTCGGCAAGACGGTCGGCGACGACGACATTCTCGCCTTGCTGCAAAAGCTGGTAAAATCACGTCAGGAATCAGCGGCGATTTATGAAGGCGCAGGGCGCATGGACCTGGCGACCCAGGAGCGCGAGGAAATCGCCATCATCACCGGCTTCCTGCCGCAGCCCCTCAGCGAGGACGAGGCCAAAGCAGCGATTGCCGCAGCCATCAAGGAAACCGGGGCCGCCAGCGTCAAGGACATGGGCAAGGTCATCGCTGTGCTGCGCGCCAATTATGCCGGCCGTCTGGATTTCGGCAAGGCCAGCGGCATGGTGAAGGCCATGCTGGGGTAATACATCAATCGCAACTGTTGGTTGGCATTCAACTATGTTTCGCGCGGGCGTCGTCCTTCCGCCAGCCAGGCCAGCAGCATCGAGGCCAGCAGCGCCAGCATGGCGAGAAAACCTATCGCCAGCGGCGAAATGCCGATGCTGACAAGTTTGCTGGCGCCGGTGCGGTGGATGCCGATGAAATCTGCCCCCGCATAGGAT
>DAICZI010000359.1 GCA_027311205.1 Beijerinckiaceae bacterium
GATTGCAATGCACGACGACCTCGTCGCCAACTTTCCAGCGCTTCACCTTGGAGCCGATGGCCCAGACGATGCCGGCCGCGTCCGACCCGGCGATGTGGTAGGGATAATTGTGGACGTCGAACGGCGAGATCGGCTGGCCGAGCCCGGCCCAGATGCCGTTGTAATTGACGCCCGCCGCCATCACCAGCACCAGCACATCATGGCTGTCGAGTGTCCATGTCGGCACCACCTCAAGCTGCATGGAGTCTTCGGGCGGGCCATGGCGTTCGCGCCTGATCACCCAGGCGTGCATCGACTTCGGCACATGCCCGAGCGGCGGAATCTCACCAATATCATATAGATCTTTCACATCGTTGCCCCATGTCTGGCTTGGCTGCTGCCACCAGTCTAGCATCTTTGTTGCACTGCACCATAGAGCAAATTGGCTAATAAGCACAAACCCGCCGCATGGTAGCAAATATATTAATAAACAATTATAGACTCGGTGCTATGCAGGATAAATTTGAAAGGATGCTAATGGGGCGGCAACTCTCTTAATAAGCAAGAGCGAGGAGACCACCATGAATGGAAGCATGAGCAATCTATTCGGCCTGAACGAATATATTGGCATTAATTCATACCTAGAAATGGCGCTATTTATCATTATCATAGCGGTCATTGCAGGTACATTCGGTTTTTTTTCAAATTACCTGATGAAAGAGCATGGCTTCGGCGTTATCGGCAATGGCATTTTGATTGTCATTGGTTCAGGCATCGGCCTTTATGCACGGGCAACCTTTGGGCAGTATCAGGATATTCCGGGAGTTAATCTCACGATAATGTATGTCGTGGGAATTTCCACATTGTTCTTGTTCGTCTTTGGCGTGGTCAAAAGCTGGCTGGTCGATTGAGCACACGCGTCACGCGGTTTTCTGATAGTCCTTGATGTCAGAGAACGCGATCTGCGGCCATTTTTCCTGTTCATAACGCAGACCCCAGGCGTTTTGCGCCATATAGACCGGTGCGCCATCGAGATCATCTGCCAATGAGGCCGGATAGGCGCGCATGAAGCGCTCCAGTTCGGCGGTATCGGGCGCGCCAATCCAGCGCGCCAGCTCAAAGCGGCTCGGCTCGAAGCTCACCGGCAGGCCATATTCGCCGGCCAGACGCTCGGTCAGGACATCGAGCTGCAAGGCACCGACCACGCCGACCAAGGCCCCCGAGCCATCGCGCGGCGTAAACACCTGCACCACGCCCTCCTCGGCCATTTGCTGCAGCGCCTCGCGCAGCTTTTTGGCCTTCATCGCATCATTGAGCTTGACGCGGCGCAGAATTTCCGGCGCGAAGCTTGGCACGCCTCGAAAGGCGATGGCCTCGCCCTCGGTGAGCGTGTCGCCGATGCGCAACGTGCCGTGGTTGGGGATGCCGACGACATCGCCCGCGAAAGCCTCGTCGGCGACGCTGCGGTCCTGCGCAAAGAAGAACTGCGGCGCACTCAGCGTCATCGGCTTGCCGGTTCGCACCAGCCTGGCACGCATGCCGCGCTGCAAACGGCCCGAACAGACGCGCATGAAGGCGATGCGGTCGCGGTGGTTGGGGTCCATATTGGCCTGAATCTTGAAGACAAAGCCGCTCATCGCCGCCTCATCGGGCTTGACCAGCCGGGTCGCGGCGGCCAGCGGCTGCGGCGGGGGCGCAAATTCGCGCAGGCCATCAATCAGGTCGCGCACGCCGAAATTGCGCAGCGCCGAGCCAAAAAACACCGGGCTCAGATGGCCCTCGCGAAACGCTGCCAGATCAAAAGGCTTGAGGCCATCACGCGCCAGTTCCAAGTTTTCAGCGAGATGGGCATGGGCGGGGCCCGCGCACAGCGCCGCCAGCGCCGGATCACCGGGGCCGGTGACGGCCAGGGGCTGATCATCGCGGCCAAGCTGGCGGATGAGATCATGGCGCAGATCATAGGTGCCGACGAAATCGCGGCCCTGCCCCAAAGGCCAGGTCAGCGGCGCAACATCCAGCGCCAGGGTCTTTTCGATTTCATCGAGCAGATCGAAAGGGTCGCGGGTTTCGCGGTCCATCTTGTTGATGAAAGTGACAATCGGAATGTCGCGCAGGCGGCAGACCTCAAACAGTTTTCGGGTCCGTGCCTCGATGCCCTTGGCTGCATCAATCACCATCACAGCCGAATCCACGGCGGTGAGCGTGCGGTAGGTGTCTTCGGAGAAATCCTCATGACCCGGCGTATCGAGCAAATTGAAGACGCAATCGCCATATTCAAAGGTCATCACCGAAGTGACAACGGAAATGCCGCGCTCCCGCTCGATGCCCATCCAGTCGGAGCGGGTCTGGCGGCGGTTGGCCTTGGCCCGCACCTCCCCCGCCAACTGAATCGCCCCGCCAAACAGCAGCAGCTTTTCTGTCAAAGTGGTTTTGCCAGCATCAGGATGCGAGATAATCGCAAATGTGCGGCGGCGGGCAACCTGATCGGCGGGCATGGTCATGATACCGGCTTATGGGGAAAGGCCGGTGGAAGAGTCAACTGGCGGCGTGAGCGGCTCAACTGGCGGCGTGAGCGGCCTTGCCATCACAGCGCACACCCAACACCGAGTTCCCATGCAGCACGGCATACCTGGAGCAATCAAAGCGGAGGGGCTGTGATTGACCCATGTTAGTGTCAACATATTTC
>DAICZI010000035.1 GCA_027311205.1 Beijerinckiaceae bacterium
GAAAACCGAGAGCGTGTGGTCGAGTGGACCAGCGCCGTCGCCAAGCTCAAAGCCGCACTGGCACGGGTAGAAACGGCGCTTTAGAGCCAACCCTGCCTGCTGCCCAACGCTCCGAAACCTGTCGCCCCATGGCATCACCCCGCGCCATGGGGAGGCGAGGACTGAACCGCAAACCTGCAATATGTTCAATCAAAGATGATATGAAGCTTACAGATTCAAAGCGACCTGGAATTTCATGTTGAAAAGATTTGCCACAGCCCCTGTAAGCATCGCGTAATTCCAGAGCTCATATTTATGTCATCGCTTTTGACAAAAAAAGTGAAGTCTGGTCATGCGGACGTCGGTTTCATCGCGCTGGGGCTGCAATGAACACTCTGCCTTACAACCCGGATGACAAAGTGCCGGTAAGGGGGACAAGCAGGCCGGCGCGCCTGCGTCCGCCGTTGCCACGGTCTTTCGCGATCGTGGCCATCAGGTTCAGGCCCTTTCGGCTCGAAGGGCTGCCGTTGATTTCAAGGTTTCAGGAATAGTTGGCATCAAGATTTTTCGGGTTGAACGCTGGGGAGACGCAATATGCATTTGGCAATCATGGGCGGTGGCTATGTTGGTCTGGTGACGGGTGCCTGCCTTGCGACTTTCGGCCACAAGGTCACCATCATCGAGGCAGATCCGCAGCGCTACCGTAGTCTGGCCGTCGGCGATATACCTTTCCATGAACCGGGTTTAGCCGATCTTGTGCTTTTCCAGCGGGACAGCGGCCTGCTCACCTTTGCGATGGATCTTGAGGCCGCACTTTGCGGCGTTGATGCGGTGTTTTTGGCCGTGGAAACGCCCGCGCGGCGAGGCGATGGCGCTGCCGATCTGAAATATGTGTTTGCGGCAGTGCGCCAGATGGCGGCTGCGCTCAGCGGCCCGGCGGTGATTGTCACCAAATCCACCATGCCCGTCGGCACCACACGGCGCATTTCCAGAATGATGCATGAATTGCGGCCCGATTTGCACATTGAGGTCGCCGCCAATCCGGAATTTCTGCGGAACGGCAAGGCGCTGCTGGATTTTCTGCGCCCGGATCGGGTGGTGATTGGTTGCGAGGGGCCGCGCGCCCGCGCCTTGCTTGAGGCGCTTTATGTGCCATTGGTGCGGCGCGGGGCCAAGCTGGTCACGACGGGCCTTGAGACGGCAGAACTGGTGAAATATGCCTCCAATTCATTTCTGGCCATGAAAATTGGCTTTATCAATGAAATGGCCGACATCTGCGACAAGGTAGGGGCTGATATTGCCGACGTGGCTCTGGGCATGAGTCTGGATCGGCGTATTGGCGCACAATTTTTGCAGCCAGGGCCAGGGTTTGGCGGATCGGGCCTGCCAGGAGACACCGAAGCTCTGGCGCGTATCGCCCAAAAGGCCGGCGCGCCCTCGCGTCTGGTGGAGAGCACCATCGCCAGTAACACGGCACGCAAGGCGGCGCTTGCGGGACGGATCATCAAGGCCTGTGGCGGCTCGGTCGCAGGGGTTCATGTGGCAATCCTTGGCCTGACCTTCAAGCCTGAGACCGACGAACTCAGCGAATCCCCGGCGCTGCCGGTCATCAGCAATCTGGTCAAGGAAGGCGCATTGGTCAGAGTCTATGATCCCAAGGCCATCAACGTCGCGCTGGCGAAACTGGGTCCGGGCGTGTTCAGACACGAATCGGCCCGCTCGGCGCTGTCCGGGGCCGATGTCGCGGTATTCATGACGGAATGGGCCGAACTCCAGAAAATCACGCCGCGCGAGTTGCGCCAGTGGATGCGCGGGCGTCGCGTCGTCGATTTTCGCAATATTTTCGAACCTTCGGCCTTGCGCGCTGCAGGCTTTGATCTCACCGGCGTCGGGCGGCCGCTGAGCGCCATCCGGCAAAGGCCACCCGCCGACGTCACCTTCATGCGCCCATCCTTGTCCCCGAATTTCGCACAAGCGCTGTCGAGTTAAGAGGGCGGGCAGCAAACGCCTGGGCGCGGCACAAGATGGCTGCTTCAGGATGGCGGGCGGGCTCCCGCCGATAACCTGCTCCCGAAGCGCCAAAACTCTTGCCACCGGCGCGCATTTGCGCCATAAGCAGCCCAGTTCGACCTGACCGGCTGATCAAGGGCTGCCGTGGCAGGGCGATTTTGCTCATTCATGATCCATGATGCGCGAGACTCGGGTGCGTTCACGCGTGCCTTCAACTTTTGCAAGAGAGAGCCAAATGCCCAAACTCAAGACCAAATCGGGCGCGAAAAAGCGCTTCAAACTAACAGGTACCGGCAAGGTGGTTTATGCCCAGACGGGCAAACGCCACGGCATGATCAAACGCACCAAGAAAGCGATTCGAAACCTGCGCGGCACCAACATCCTGTTCAAGACCGACGGCGACAACATCAAGAAATACTTCCTGCCGAACGGCTGACAGGGGGCACTCCCTGCGCAAGATTCAATCCATCTTTGAAAGGTTTTAGATCATGGCTCGCGTCAAACGCGGCGTAACATCGCACGCCAAGCACAAAAAGACACTCGATGCGGCAAAGGGCTTTTATGGCCGTCGCAAAAACACCATCCGCGCCGCCAAGGCGGCCGTTGACCGGTCGATGCAATATGCGACCCGTGACCGCAAGGCCAAGAAGCGCACGATCCGCGCCTTGTGGATTCAGCGCCTCAACGCTGCGGTCCGCGAGCTTGGCATCACCTACAGCCGGTTTATCGACGGGCTGAACAAGGCCGGCATCACGCTCGACCGCAAAGTGCTTGCCGATATGGCCGTGCATGAGCCCGAAGCCTTCAAGGCTGTCGTCGAACAGGCCAAAGCCGCACTGCCCAAGGCGGCGTGAGGCTTCGTGAGGCTTAAAGAATAAGCAAGGCGGTTGCGCCGACGGGCGGGGTCGCTTTGCACCCTCCTCGCCGGGGCAAAAAATGTCCGATACCTTGTATGAAAATCTTGCGCGCCAGACTTTGGCCGCCATAAACGCAGCATCTTCCGAGAGTGAACTTGAGGCAGTGCGTGTAGCGGCGCTCGGGAAAAAGGGAACTGTCTCGGCCTTGCTGGCGACGCTCGGCAAAATGTCGCCCGATGAGCGACGCAGCGCAGGCGCGGCCATCAATGGCCTGAAAGACGACGTGAGCAACGCGTTCGAGTCACGCAGATTTGCGCTGAAGCAGGCCGCGCTAGCGGCGCGCCTCACATCCGAAACCATCGACATCAGCCTGCCCGCGCGTGATGCGCCCTTCAATGCGGGCCGCGTCCATCCCATTACGCAGGTGATGGATGAACTCACCGAAATCTTCGCTGATATGGGATTTACGGTGGCCGAAGGCCCGGACATCGAGAGCGACGACTATAATTTCACCAAACTGAATTTCCCGCCGGGCCATCCGGCGCGCGAAATGCACGACACGTTCTTCCTGCAGCCGGATGCGGCGGGCGAACGCAAGCTGCTGCGCACCCATACCAGCCCGGTGCAGGTGCGCACCATGCTCGGCCAGAAGCCGCCGATAAGGGTGATTTGCCCCGGCCGCACCTATCGCTGCGATTCGGACCAGACCCATACTCCGATGTTTCACCAGGTCGAGGGTCTGGTGATCGATAAATCGGCCAATATGGGCCATCTGAAATGGATCCTGGAAGAGTTCTGCAAGGCGTTTTTTGAGGTGCCAAGCGTCAACATGCGCTTTCGCCCGTCGTTCTTCCCCTTCACCGAACCGTCGATGGAGGTCGATATTCAATGCCGCCGCGATGGCCATGACATTCGTTTCGGCGAGGGTTCGGATTGGCTCGAAATTCTCGGCTGCGGCATGGTTCACGCTAACGTGCTGCGCAATTGCGGGCTCGACCCCGATGAAGTGCAGGGCTTCGCCTGGGGCATGGGCATCGACCGCATCGCGATGCTGAAATACGGAATGGCCGACCTGCGCCCGTTCTTCGAGGCCGACGTCCGCTGGCTGAACCACTACGGCTTCCGCCCGCTAGATTTCCCGACGCTGGCAGGTGGCCTCAGCGGCTGACATTTGGTGGCGCACTTGTGTGCTCTCGGAAAGTGGCGGCCTGCGATGGTCCGCCAAATTATGGTAAGAAAGCTCGATAGAACTCCCTGAGGGTCATACATATGACAGATGATCAAAAACTGGCCGACGCCATCATTGACGTCATCAAACCCTTGCTGGAGCCGATTGGTTTTGAATCAGCGGTCGTTTCGTTTGGCGACGATCATGACGGCGACCCGAGCGTTATTGTGACAGTCACCTATCGCAAAAACCCGCCACCTTTTGACCCCTATCGCAGCCTTGAGGCGTCAGGCAGGGCGCGCCAATTTTTGCGCGACCGGGGTGACAAGCGGCTTTTTTATCTTGAGACCCGTTTTCAGGATGGTGACGCGCCGTCGAATGACGTGCTTGTGCCACCGCGGCGCCGCGAGCGGGCGGCGCGATGAAATCAGATTTGCTGAAGCGCGCCCGCATCAAGACGAGACCGATAAACCCATGAAACTCACTCTCCCCTGGCTCGCAGCCCACCTTGAAACCACCGCGCCGCTGGCAACGATTGCCGAGACCCTCACCCGCATCGGGCTGGAGGTGGAAGGTATCGAAAACCCCGGCGACAGGCTGAAGGGCTTTGTTGTCGCCCATGTGCTGGAGGCGAAGCCGCACCCCAATGCCGACCGCCTGCGCGTCTGCATGGTCGATGTCGGCACTGGCAGTCCGGTGCAGGTCGTGTGCGGCGCGCCCAATGCCCGCGCCGACATGAAATCGGTTTTTGCCGCAGCAGGCACCTTTATTCCCGGCAAGAACATCACCCTTGGCCAGGGCGTTATTCGCGGCGTCGAATCCAACGGCATGCTCTGTTCTGCCGCCGAGCTGGAGCTTTCCAACGATCACGATGGCATCATTGATCTGCCCGCCGATGCGTCTGTGGGCATGGCTTATGCCAGCTATGCCAGGCTGGATAGTCCGGTCATCGACATCAATCTGACACCCAACCGGCCCGACGCCGCCGGCATCCGCGGCATCGCCCGTGATCTTGCCGCTGCGGGCCTTGGCACCCTGAAGCCGCTTGACGCTGCGCCAGTGCCAGGCCATTTTCCCTGCCCCGTTTCGGCGACGCTGGACGTGCCCGCTCATCTTTGCCCCAAATTTGCGCTGCGGCTGGTGCGCGGCGTCAGGAACGGCGCTTCGCCGCCCTGGTTGCGGGATCGGCTGAAATCGATCGGCTTGCGCCCGATCAACGCGCTGGTCGACATCACCAATTTCATGACCTTCGATCAGGCTCGCCCGCTGCATGTGTTTGATGCTGACAAGGTGAAAGGCGGGCTGGTCATCCGCGAGGCCAGGGAGGGCGAAAGCATTGTCGCGCTGGATGGCCGCACCTATGGCCTGGAGCCGGGCATGGTCGTCATCGCCGCTAGTCAGGGTATTGAATCAATTGCCGGCATCATGGGTGGGCAGGCCTCGGGCTGCGATGAAACGACAACCAATGTGCTGATTGAAAGCGCGCTGTGGGATGCCAGCGACATCGCCCGCTCGGGCCGCAAGCTTGGCATCACCTCAGATGCACGCTACCGCTTCGAGCGTGGTGTTGATCCGGCTTTCTGCGAGCCCGGCGCGGAAATCGCCACCCGTATGGTGCTGGAGCTTTGCGGCGGCGAGGCTTCTGAGCTTGCCGTGCATGTCCCGCCAGGGTTCGCCCCGGCACCGCCGCGCATCATCGCCTTCCCCTTTGCTGAAACCGCCCGCCTCACCGGCGTCGATGTTTCGGCGCAGGAAGCCAGCACCATCCTAGCTGCGCTCGGCTTTGGCGTGGCACCCGGCATCGGCCCCGGTCAGGCGCAGATCACCATCCCCTCCTGGCGCCCCGATATCGAGGGCAAGGCCGATCTGGTTGAAGAAGTCATCCGCATTGCCGGGATTGCCCGCGTTCAAGCGACGCCGCTGCCCCGGCTGGATGCGGGTGTTGCACGCCCGGTGCTCACTTTGCTGCAAAAGCGTCGCCAGCAGGCGCAGCGCGCGCTGGCGAGCCTGGGGTTGGTCGAGGCAGTGACATGGTCGTTCATCTCGCAGGATCACGCCAAAGCCTTTGGCGGCGGCGCGCCCGCCTTGGCGCTCGCCAACCCGATTGCTGCTGACCTTTCCGACATGCGCCCCAGCCTGTTGCCGGGCCTCATCGCCGCCGCCGCCCGCAATGCCGACAAGGGCCTGGGCGATGTTGCACTTTTTGAGGTCGGCCAGGTCTTTCTGGGCAGCGGCGAGAAAGACCAGCGCCTCAACGCCACCGCCGTGCGCAAGGGCGACGCCGGGCCGCAGGGCGCAGGACGACATTGGGCGCAGGCGGCGCAAAAGGTCAATTTTGACGACGCCAAACGCGATGGCCTGGCGCTGTTGGCGGCGCTGGGCCTGCCCGCGCAAAACCTGCAATTGGTGCGCGGCGCGCCGAAATGGTTTCATCCGGGACGCTCGGCGACCCTGCAAATGGGCCCCAGACTGGTGCTCGGCTACCTCGGCGAATTGCATCCGCAAGTGCTGGAAGCCTTTGGGGTTGACGGGCCTTTGGTCGCTTTCGAGCTGACGCTTGATCAACTGCCCGCGCCCAAAGCCCGTGCCACCCGCGCCAGGCCGAGGCTTGAAATGCCTGATCTGATGCCGCTGAAGCGCGATTTTGCCTTTACCGTCGATCGCGCCCAGGCGGCGGGCGATGTCGTCAAGGCCGCGCAGGGGGCTGACAGGACGCTGATCAGCAAAGTCACGCTGTTTGACGTTTATGACGGCCCTGGCACGGCGGAAGGCAAGAAATCCGTGGCGATTGAAGTGATGCTGCAACCGCGCGACAAAACCCTTACCGAGGCGGAAATCGAGAGCATCAGCCGCAATCTCGTCGCCGAAGTGACCCGCAAAACCGGGGCCGTGCTGCGCGGCTGAGCGGCTTGGCCTCGAAGCCCTCGGCATATTTTTCCCACTGCTGGGCAGGGTGGTTTGTGCAGGGTGGCATGTCGCCAAGTGCTGACCGTCATGCTAGAACCCGGCGCGAGGCAGCGCGAGTCGGCGTGAGCTTGCGGACAGGGCTAGAAAATGCGGCGGGTTTTCGTTTTTATCATTGTGGCGCTGATTCTGGGCGGCCTCATCGGCGGGCTGACTTATTTCCAGTTCATTTTCAAGCCAGCCATGGTGCGCACCGTCATTTCCAAAATGGTGCAGCCGCCCACAGCCGTCGTGGTCGAGGCCGCGCGCACCGAGGCATGGGCCAGCCGGCTTGATGCTATCGGATCATTCACTGCCGTGCAGGGTATCAACATTGCTGCGCAGGTCGGCGGCATAGCCAAGACGGTCGATTTCAAATCGGGGGCGGATGTGGCCAAGGGTGCCGTGCTGCTTGAAATTGATGACAATGTCGAACAGGCCGATCTCAAGTCTGATCTGGCCGCATTGAAGAATGCCACGCTCAACCTGACGCGCCAGCAGCAATTGGTGAACAGCGGCAATGGTGCCAAAGTCAATCTTGACGCGGCAATTGCGGCGCGGGATCAGGCTGCTGCCCTCGTCGAGAAAGTCCAGGCGACGATTGCGCAAAAAAGGATTGTGGCTCCCTTCGCCGGACGCCTTGGCCTGCGCGCGGTGAATATCGGCCAATATGTATCGCCGGGGCTCAGTCTTGGAACCTTGACGAGGCTTGATCCCATATTTGTCGATTTTCCTGTGCCTGAACAAGACATCAGCAAAGTTACAGCCGGGAAAGTCGTGGCCATTCGGGCGGATGCCTATCCCGGCCGGGCTTTCAAGGGCGTCATTGCCTCGACGGATGCGCGGGTCGATCCGGCGACCCGCAATGTCACGGTGCGGGCGAAGGTTGACAATCCCGGACATCTGCTGTTGCCCGGCATGTATGCCAATGTCAGCCTTGACGAAAGCGCACCTGTCAATGTGGTGACGGTGCCGCGCACGGCGGTCACCTTCTCGCTTTATGGTGACAGCGTCTTTGAGATTGTGCCCTTGCCCGCTGCGCCGGGCGAGGCCAGCGGTGCTGCCGATCAATTGACCACAAAACAGGTGTTCGTGCGCACCGGCGAGGTTCAGGGTGATCGCATCGCCATTACCCAGGGCCTGCAAGCCGGAACGCGCGTTGTCACCGAGGGCCAGATCAAGCTGATCCCCCATGCTCGCGTCGTGATTGATGCCAAGGGCGGGCTGAAGCCCCCTGCGGTGATGTTGAAAGAATAGGGCGAAGCATGGCTTTCACCGACATTTTCATCCGTCGGCCCGTCCTTGCGACGGTTGTCAGCCTGCTGATTTTGCTGATCGGCCTGGTTGCCATCACGAAATTGCAGATCCGGCAATATCCGGAATTGTCGTCGACGACGATTACCATAACCACCGCCTATCCTGGAGCCAGCGCAGATCTGATCCAGGGCTTTATCACCGCGCCCATCCAGCAGGCGGTCGCCAGCACCGAGGGCATTGATACGCTGGTGTCAAATTCCCAGCAGAACGTCTCGACCATCACATTGAACCTGCTGCTCAATGCCAATCCTGATCGCGCCATTTCCGATGTGCTCTCCAAGGTCAATCAGGTGAAGGGCTCGTTGCCCAAGGACGCGCTTGATCCAGTGGTGGTGAAACAGACCGGGCAGAGCACGGCGCTGATGTATATGTCCTTTCTGTCGAAGGACCTGAATTCCTCGCAGATCACCGATTACCTGACCCGCGTTGTGCAGCCCAAATTGCAGACGGTGGACGGCGTCGCCAGCGCGCAAATCCTGGGTGGCCAGACGTTTGCCATGCGTGTCTGGCTTGATCCCAACAAGATGGCGGCGCGTGGCGTGACCGCCGCTGACGTGCGCAATGCGCTGACCACCAATAATTTCACGACGGCTGCAGGGTCGATCAAGGGCAATTACACCGAAACAAGCATCAACGCCGAGACCTCGCTGGACAGCGCCAATGCCTTTTCCAAACTGGTGGTGGCCGTGCATGGCGACACCTTGACCCGGCTCGGCAATATTGCGCAGATCCAACTCGGCCCGCAGAGCGTTGATTCATCCTCGGTTTTCGACGGGGTGAAGGCGGTTTTCGTCGGCATTTACGCCACGCCCACCGCCAATCCGCTGGATGTCATCAACAGCGTGCGCAAGGCCTTCCCTGATGTGCAGGCGCAATTGCCGCCGGGCCTGACCGGTACCATTGCTTATGACGCCACCGAATTCATCCGCGCCTCGATCTTCGAGGTCGAAAAGACGCTGGCTGAGGCGGCACTCATCGTCATCGTGGTGATTTTCCTGTTCCTTGGCAATCTGCGCTCGACCCTGATCCCGATGGTTACGATTCCGCTGTCGCTGGTGGGTGTGATGATCCTGCTGCTGGCGGTGAATTACTCGATCAACCTGCTAACCTTGCTGGCGCTGGTGCTCGCCATCGGATTAGTGGTCGATGATGCCATTGTGGTGGTCGAAAACATCTACCGGCATATTGAGGAGGGGCTCACGCCCCATGACGCAGCGCTGAAAGGTGCACGCGAAATTGCCGGGCCGGTGATCACCATGACGATCACGCTGGCGGCGGTTTACGCCCCCATTGGCTTTGTCAGCGGGGTCACGGGTGCCCTGTTTCGTGAATTCGCCTTTACGCTGGCAGGTGCGGTGATCGTTTCAGGCATGATCGCGCTGACATTGTCGCCCATGATGTGTTCGCGCCTGCTCAAGGCCCCGAGCGCCAATGGCGGCCTCGCGGCCTGGCTGGACCGGCGGTTTGACGGGCTCCGCCGTCGCTATGAGCGCCGACTGCATTCCACGTTGAATTTCCGCGCCCTGACAATATTGATTCTTGTTGCGGTGCTGGGTTTGACGGCGGTCATGTATATTTCGACTCCCAAGGAATTGGCCCCGCCCGAGGATCAAGGCATCCTGTTTGCCCTCGTCAAAACCCCGCAATATGCCAACCTCGATTATCTTGAGAAAACCACCACGCAGACGCACGATCTGATCGCCCAGATTCCGGA
>DAICZI010000360.1 GCA_027311205.1 Beijerinckiaceae bacterium
TTGTCGGGCCGGTTGTCATAGGCGGCCATCTCCCGTGATTGCATAGGGATGCGACGAGGCCAGCGGGTGCTCGAGAAACGTGCGAAGTCCGCTCGCCCCGCCGCCAAAAGCCAGCATGAGAAACCCTCCTGCCAGCGCAAGATTTTTAAGAAAATCCCAAAAGAGGTCACGATTCGAACCGGGCCCCAACAAACTGAAGCCATTGATTTTCCAAAACTGTTTCCAGAGGAGTGCGGTGACAACGCAATAGAGCGCCAGGACCAGCGCCGCCATGCGATCCGCTATGCCGGTCAGAACGGCGAGCGACATGCTGATCTCGATGAAAAGTCCGGCCAAAATGGCCAATACCGCGACGACGCGCACATGAAACACTGAACCAGCTTGCGCTAGCGCGGGGCCGAAATTGGCGACCTTGTCGAAGGAGCTGAAGGGCAGAAATATCAAGATCAGCAAGGCCCTTGAGAGCAGAATGATGATGAAGCTCAAAATATCCATCCAGCGGTGCCGTTGGTGTAGCGATGCGAAGGCACGTGAACAATTCGCAATGAGCGCAATTGTTCCATTCGCAGCTCGCCTGAACGAATGGGTCTTGGGCGTTTCAGAGTCGCACAGAAGAGACTGGAACCCTGGTCTGTTTGGGACGTTGGCAGGGTGGCGGGTTGAATTGAAATGCGGCCCACCACATATTGAAGACGAAGGGCGAGGGGCGGATCAAACGTCCGCTCCTAGCCGCGTTCGGGAGCGCCATGCTGTGGTCGTTCAGGGCGCGTATGGGTGCGTGATACCGGTGGGAAACGTCAATGAGCAAAGTCACATATGAAGTCGTTCAACATGACGGAGGCTGGGCCTACGAAGTTGATGGTTCTTATTCCGAGACCTTCGCTTCACATGAGCAAGCGCTCAAAGCAGCAACGCGCGCTGCGCGGGAACATCGGATTCCTGATGAAACCCGCGTGATTGCCTACCAAGATAAGGCAGGTGGCAAACACGAGGAAACTGACCGGGGTGATGATCGACCGACGACGAGCGTCGCGGACGTGCCGTGATATCGCGCCTGTCCTCTGACTGAGGCGCGTTGGATGGCGAAATTGTCACGAACGTAGAGACGACACTACGTTCGTGTGGGGCCATGGAACAAGGGAGCCTTATAGTGAAAATTGACGCCTGATCCTTCGTTATTGCGGCTATAATATGGGAGATTTCGGCGCAACGGTACACTGCGAATCTTTGGCTTGTTGAAACCAAACCGACTTGAACAACGTTCTCTTGGTGTGTTCGGTCTGACCGGCAGAAGCCGACAGACCCTCGAACCGGACGCGCTAGGCCCTAATCGCAAAAGCCTCGCCGTCGAGATTGTTATTTCAGAGATGGAGTGCATCTTATGGACAGCCAGGCCACCACAGCGCGGAAGACAACGCCTGACACTGGAACTGTCGGCGCGGAGCGGAGTCCTTATGGGGCGGCCAAAAGGGTGCCTGACCAGACGCTCAAGGCAAAGGCCCCCGACGCCCTATTCATAAAATTGATGTCACAACTCCTGCGCAGGATCGTCGTCTATGGTAGCCTTACGGTGATCGACCCTGCCGGGATCAGTCACGTATTTGGTTCGGGCAGCGAGCCTTATGTGACCATCCGCATTCATGACAGCGCCACCCTGCGCCAACTGGTTCTGCATACCGATATGGCCGTCGGCGAGGCCTACATGAAGGGTCAGCTGACGCTGGAGAGCGGCAGCCTGCAACAATTTCTCGATATTTGCGCCTTCGGGCTTGGTGAGCTTGAACAATTGCCGCTCGCTGTCATGAGGAGGCTGACCGGCCGCGCCTTAAGGGTTGTCCATCAATCCAACCGCCTGTTTCGCGCCCGTAGCAATGTCGCTGTGCATTATGATCTCTCCGATCGGCTTTACGAATTGTTCCTGGATGCGGATCGGCAATATTCGTGCGCCTATTTCCAGAACGGTGATGAAACCCTCGAAGAGGCTCAGCTCAAAAAGAAACGCCATATCATTGCCAAGCTGCTGTTGAAGCCGGGCATGAAAGTGCTGGATATCGGCTCGGGCTGGGGTGGCCTGGCGCTCGAGATCGCCCGCGCCGCGCCGGGCATCGAGGTCACCGGCCTGACGCTGTCGCAATCCCAGCTCAAGATTGCCCGGGCACGGGCCGTGGAAGCCGGGCTGGCCGACCGGGTTCATTTCGAACTGCGTGATTACCGCCAGGAAACCGGCACCTATGACCGGATTGTCTCAGTCGGCATGTTCGAGCACGTCGGCGTCCCGAATTATCAGAAATTCTTCAAGATCATCAAACAGCTGCTGACGCGCGAGGGCGTGGCACTCGTGCACGCGATCGGGGTTTCGGAAACGCCCACGCAAGCCAATCCCTGGGTCGCCAAATATATTTTTCCGGGGGGCTATTGCCCGCCTTTGTCCGAAGTGCTTCCGGCCATCGAGCGCGCCCATATCTGGGTGACCGATATTGAAATCTGGCGTCAACACTATGCCAGAACCCTGCAGGAATGGTCGCGGCGCTTTGCAGCCAGCCGCGCCGAAGTGGCGAAGCTCTATGACGAGCGCTTCTGCCGTATGTGGGAATTCTATCTGGCCGCCGCGGAAGCCAATTTCCGGCACGGGCCGATGATGGTGTTTCAGATTCAAATGG
>DAICZI010000361.1 GCA_027311205.1 Beijerinckiaceae bacterium
CCTCCAGCGCCGCGACTTCAGCGACCCCGGCTTCGACAACATCGGCGATTCTGAGGCCGTAAAGCTTTGAAGGCTCGACGCCGCCGCCGATGAGGGAATTGCGACACACCAGAAAGCGCACGCCGCGCTTGCGCAGAGCATCGATTTTATGTGCCAAAGCAGGATTGCCTTCGGCGTCCTCCAGCAAGGCGATACCCCGCGCCTGAAACACCACCCGCAAATCAATATTGTGGTCGCCGACGGCATCAAGGTGGTTTTTGATCGAGCCAACCACATGAAAATAGTAATGCTCAAACCAGCCGCCACCGCTGGTGACGTGGTAAACAACTTTCTGCGACGCGAAAGGCGCGAAATGGAGGCCGCTCAAGTGCTGGCGCACGCTGGCCCGATCATGGACGCGCATCCCCGCATAGGCCCGATATCCGAGGCCGGAACCAGCCACTGCCAAAAAAATTCCAGAAACTGCAATCCAACGCTTCATGGCTGCACTCCATAGCCTGGCTCCATCCCAAAATGGGAGAGCGCCTTTAAAGCCCCATGAAAAGCAAAATGCATGCCGCGTTCAGCGAAGGCGACAGCGCGATCAGATGCCGGAGCGCTGCGTCTCCAGCGCTGCCACCAGCGCTGCCGCCGCCGGATTTTCAGCCTCCAGGCCAGCCAGAACTCCAGCGCGATCGGCATCGCTGCGGTGCTGGACGAATTTCCACGCCGCCTCGACCTTATCGGCGACAAGCTCCACACCAACAATCGCCTTCACCATGCCGCGCAGATACTCTTCCGGCGCATCAGACACCGCCCAGGGCTGCGCCCGCCCGGCTTCCTGGGCCTGTGTCAATTCATCGACAAACCTCCGCAGCCAGACGGCATCATCAAGCGCCCGCGCCGCGCCGCTGATGTGGATGGCCAGATAGTTCCATGTTGGCACAACCTTGCCGTGTTCTCGCTTAGAGGCATAGAACGACGGCGAGATATAGGCTTGCGGCCCTTGAAAAATCGCCAGCGAGCTTGCCCCAGCCAGCATCCGCCAGTGCGGATTGGCGCGCGCGAAATGGCCGCGCAGGCGCAAGCGACCATCGTCCAAAGTGTCTGCCAGCAGGGGCAGATGCGTGGCTTCCATTCCCGACGCACCCGCGCTGACCATGATGCCAAAGCGCAAACGATTGACGGCGTCCAGAATCACGTCGGGCCGGGTCTCACGAAATTGCGTTGGAATATACATCGCGCCTAACCGTTGCCCCAATGCCCGGCCAGTGCTTCAAGCACCGCCATGCGCACCGCCACGCCCATCTCGACCTGCTCCTTGATCAGCGATTGCGCGCCATCGGCGATGCTTGAGGCAATCTCGACGCCCCGGTTCATTGGGCCGGGGTGCATGACCAGCGCGTCGGGCTTGGCAAGCTTGAGCTTTTCCTCGTCAAGACCAAAATAGTGGAAATATTCCTTCGGCGAGGGAATGAACCCGCCCGCCATCCGCTCCCGCTGCAAGCGCAGCATCATCACAATATCCGCGCCCTGCAGACCGGCCTTCATGTCACGGAAAACCTCGACGCCCATGCGCTCGATGCCGACAGGAAGCAGCGTCGATGGCGCGATGACCCGCACGCGCGCACCAAGCGCGCTCAGCAGCAGAATGTTGGAGCGCGCGACCCGCGAATGCAGAATGTCGCCGCAAATCGCCACGGTGAGGCCGACAATCGCTCCCTTGTTGCGCCTTATGGTGAGCGCATCAAGCAAGGCTTGCGTTGGGTGTTCATGGGTGCCATCGCCCGCGTTGACCACCGAGCAATCGACCTTTTTGGCGAGCAGATGCACCGCGCCAGCCTGGCCATGACGCACGACAATGATGTCAGGTCGCATGGCATTCAAGGTCGCGGCAGTGTCGATCAGCGTCTCGCCCTTTTTCACGGAGGAGGTGGAGACCGACATGTTCATCACATCGGCACCGAGCCTTTTGCCCGCCAGTTCAAAAGACGATTGCGTGCGCGTTGAGGCTTCAAAGAACAGATTGATTTGCGTACGCCCGCGCAGCACGCTGCGCTTCTTCTCGATTTGCCGCGAGACGGTCACCGCTTCGTCCGCCATGGCGAGCAAGGCTTCAATATCGGGCACTGACAGGCCCTCAATGCCAAGCAGATGACGATGCCGGAAACGATGCGCAGGTTCAGTGATCATGACCCTTCTTTGCCGCGAAATGCCGCCCTCGGCAAGCGGGGCGCTGTCACCTAATTTTGGCAATGTAGTTGCATTTTATCGCGGGTGCTGCTTTGTTCAGACCTATTGCGCGCCACAGGCGCTGGCAATGGCATTGGAAATTGGGGAGATTTAAGATGGATGAATTGATCGCAAGAGTAAGTTCAGCGGCAGGAATCGACACCGCCACAGCACAAAGTGCAGTCGGCATGATTTTGAGCTTTTTGCAAAAGGAAGCGCCCGCCGGGCCCGTGGGCCAGCTTATGGGCATGATTCCGGGCGCGCAGGATGCAGCCGCTGCGGCAAGCAACGCCCCACCAGCGGCTGGCGGCGGCGGCGGCATTATGGAGGCGGCCAATCGCGGGGCCTTTGAGGCTGGTGGCGACTCGGTAGGACTCAATATTCGATTGCCGCACGAGCAGCACTACAACCCGTACC
>DAICZI010000362.1 GCA_027311205.1 Beijerinckiaceae bacterium
GGTGCTGGCCATGCTGCTGGGCGCGCCGGGAGCGGTGCTGTTCTGGATTTATGAGGATTTTGCCGCCCGCGAGGCCGGCCTGCCTTATGGGCCGGGCCTGTGGCAAATCGGGCTTGATCCGGCAAGGCTGGTGCTGGTGGCGGCCCCGCGCGCGCTCAGTGCGCTGAACGCGCTGGAGGAGGTGCTGCGGGCCGGGGCGGGCGTCGCGCTGGGCGAAATCTGCCAGAAGCGCGGCTATGATCTGGCCGTCTCGCGCCGCCTGAAACTGGCAACTGAGGCGGGGGGCCAGGCCTGCCTGCTGTTGCTGGCGGGGGCCGACGGCGCGGCGCAGGAGTTTGCCAGCGCCGCCGCAACCCGCCTTGAAGTGGCCAGCGTCCTGAGTGCGCCGCTTGAGCCGGTCAGCGGACGGCTCGCCATTCCCGGCCCGGCGCGCTTTGGCGTGCGGGTGCTGAAAGCGCGCGGCGACGGCGCGCGCGCGCCGCCCGAAACCCGCCATATTGTTGCGTTTGATCCCTCTTTAGGCTGCTTTGTCGATGCGTTTCCTGTCGCTCCACCTGCCCACTCTCAGAACCGACCGCGTGGCGCGGCTGATGCGGGCGAACCCTACACAAAAAGCGCCTGACGAGCCGCTGGCGACCATCGCCAGGCTCAAGGGCGCGTGGCGGCTCTGCGGGCTTGATGCCCGCGCCAGCGCTTTGGGGCTGCGCAGCGGCATGGGCCTTGCCGATGCCCGCGCCATGCACCCCGGATTGCTGGTCGCCGAGGCGGATCCTGCCGCCGAGGCGGCGCTTTATGATCAGGTGCTGGCCTGGTGCCGTCGCTTCACGCCGCTGGTTGCCGCCGATGGCCCCGAGGGATTGGTGCTGGATGTCACCGGCGCGGCGCATCTTTTTGGCGGCGAGGCCGGGCTCTGCACCAAAATCGGCGCGGAACTCGCCCGCCAGGGTTTGAGCGCGCGGGCTGGCATCGGCCCCAATCCGGCCGCGGCCTGGGCGCTGGCCCGCTATGCACGCCAGCCCATCCTTCCCGCCGGGATCGAGACCGCGCGCCTTCCGGGAATTTTTGCCGATTTTCCGGTGGCGGCGCTCAACATCAGCGATGATCTTGCCGCAGATCTGGCGCGCGCCGGGTTGCGGCGTATCGGCGATCTGGCGATCCGTCCGCGCGCGCCGCTCGCCGCCCGCTTTGGGGCCGGTATGCTGGATCGGCTGGATCATCTGTTCGGGCGGGCCCGCAGCCCGGTGTCACCGCGCTTTGCCGCGCCCGATTTCAGCGTCGAGCGCCGTTTCGCCGATGGCCTGACGCGCGAGGACGCCATTCTCACCCATGTCGGCGCTTTGGCGCGCGAACTCTGCGCGCTGATGGCCCGCCATGGCCAGGGGGCGCGGCAGATTCGGCTCGCTTTGTTTCGCGTCGATGGCGCGGTGCGGCTGCTGGAGACGGTGGCCAGCCGGGCTTTGAGCGCGCCCGACCCGATGCTGCGCCTGCTGCGCGAAAAGCTTGGGCATCTGCGCGAGGATGGTTTTGACACCGGCTATGGCTTTGACGTGCTGCGACTGGAGGCGACGCAAACCGCGCCCCATCTGCCGGGTCAGACCGCCCTGGCCGACGCAGGCCGCACCATCGCAGCGGCACGTGCCACAGGTTCACCTGCAAAATCATCACCCGCAGAATCATCACCTGCAGAATCGCCTCATGTCAGCGAGATTGTTGATCGCCTGAGCGCCCGGCTGGGCGCGGCGCGCGTCACCCGGCTGCATCTGCAAGATACCCACCAGCCCGAGCAGGCGGTGCGCCACATCCAGGCGCTGGCAGGCGCGCCGCGTCAAAGTTGCCCGCCCGCCGATGCCCTGCTGGAGCGCCCGATCCGGCTGCTGGCGCGCCCGGAGCCGGTCGAGACGCTGGCCTTGCTGCCCGACGGCCCGCCGCAACATTTTCGCTGGCGGCGGGTGCTGCACCGGATCATCGCCGCCGAGGGGCCGGAGCGCATCCTGTCCGCGTGGTGGAAAAGCCCCGCCCCCGGCACAGCGCGCGATTATTTCCGCGCCGAGGACGAGTCCGGCCAGCGCTTCTGGCTGTTTCGCCCGCATGGGGCCGGGGCCAGGCCAGCGTGGTTCATGCACGGGTTTTTCCCATGAATGACGCTTCCCATGAATGACGCTGTGCACGACGCCCCGCCGACTCCCGGACATGGCTATGCCGAACTGGCCGTCGCCAGCAATTTTTCCTTTCTCGAAGGCGCTTCGCACCCCGAAGAATTGGTCATGCAAGCCGCCGCGCTCGGCCACACCGGCCTCGGCCTTGCTGATCGCAATTCGCTGGCGGGCGTGGTGCGGGCGCATGTGGCGATGCGCGCCCTGTCGCCCGGCTCTACCCTGCGGTTTCTGCCCGGCGCGCGCCTGGCCTTTAACGATGGCACGCCCGACATCCTCGCCTATCCGCAGGATCGCGCCGCCTGGGGCCGGCTGTCGCGGCTGCTCACCCTCGGCAACAGCCGCGCTGAAAAGGGCGCATGCCACCTTGAGCTTGATGATTTGCTTGCCTTCGAGGCGGGCCTGCACCTCATTGTCATGCCGGGCGAGGCCGTGCCGGGTGAGGCCGGGCCCGCG
>DAICZI010000363.1:0-2253 GCA_027311205.1 Beijerinckiaceae bacterium
GCCATCCTTTACTGCCGCGGGTGGTATCATTTACGATAACGGTCAGATTTTTGGGTCGCTGCTTACGAAGGTCGTCGGCAACTCTTACGGAACCCAGGGCAGCGATCAGGCTGCGGGTTTTACCGTCAACAAGGTTGCAGCCTATTCGACCACTGATGCTGTGATTGGATACCGCACCGCGCTTCCCGGCAAGGTCGGCTTTGCAAGGAAGCTGGAACTCAAGGCGGGCGTGAACAATATATTCAATTCACGGGCCATTACCGACATTTCCGGGACGCCTGCCACGAACGATCCGGTCACTGCGGGGCTCCAGTACAGCTTCCTGCCGTCGCGAACCTACTACCTTTCGCCTAATGTATCGTTTTGATCGGTCAATCCGGCTCCGGCCTGTGACATTCAACTAAAGCGAGGGCCTGTCCAGCGGAGGGCAGGCCCAATGCAATCAGCGCGCAGCCTTCGCTGACGTTCCGTGCGCTGCTCGTCCTGTGCATCGTGCCATTTCAACCATCACCTGATACCACCATCGCCTTGCATAGCTGCCTTGCTGCGTTTTGTCTGGGCCTTGCAGCGTGCCTGGTTTATGGAAGCATCTGGCGCGCCGGGTGCCTGTTCGGACCCGACGTGCGCCCCACCACAGGAATATTCCCATGAAATATCGTCCCCTTGGCCGCACGGGCCAGTTTGTCTCGGAAATCTGTCTTGGCACGATGACCTTTGCCGGTGGCTCCGGAATTTGGGGCAAGATCGGCGCTGTGCAGCAAGGCGATGCGACCGCCATTGTTGGGCGCGCCCTGGACGCGGGCGTCAATTTCATTGACACCGCAGATGTCTATGCCGATGGCCAGTCCGAGGTGATGCTGGGCCAGGCGCTGCGTGACCTTGCCGTGAAGCGCGAGGATGTGATCATCGCCACCAAAGTGCGCGGGCGCACCGGGGCGGGGCCCAATGCCGTCGGCCTGTCGCGCGGCCATATTATGGATCAGGTGGTTGGCAGCCTGAAGCGCCTGGGGCTGGAACATATTGATCTTTATCAGATTCACGGCTTTGACCATGCCACGCCGCTGGAGGAAACCCTGCGGGCGCTGGATGATCTGGTGACGCGCGGCCTGGTGCGCACCATCGGCTGCTCCAACATGGCGGCCTGGCAGATCATGAAAGCGCTGGGCATTTCGCAACAGCGCGGCTTTGCAAGGTTTGAGAGCGTCCAGGCCTATTACACCATCGCCGCGCGTGAGCTTGAGCGTGAGATCGTGCCTTTGGTAGCGGATCAGGGACTGGGCATCATGGTCTGGAGCCCGCTGGCGGGTGGTCTGCTGTCGGGCAAATTTTCGCGCAACGGCGCGGCTCCCCATGATGCACGACGCCTGACCTTCGACTTTCCGCCCGTCGAGCGCGAGCACGCGCTGGATATGGTCGACGCCATGGAGCCGATTGCCCGCGCCCACAGCGTTTCGGTGGCGCAGGTTGCACTCGCATGGTTGTTGCAACGCAACGGCGTGATGAGCGTCATCATCGGAGCCAAAACAACGGCCCAACTCGATGACAATCTGGCAGCGGTGAAGTTGGAGCTGACGCCAACCGAGATCGCCACCCTCGACAAGGTGAGCGCGCTCGGGGCCGAGGACCCCGGCTGGATGCTGGAGCGTCAGGCCGGCCCCCGGATGCCCGAACCGAAGGTGTGAGGAAAGGGCGACTTCGGTTGGCAAAAGTGGCCCATGGTACCCAAGCATGGGCCAATGGCGCAGCCGGTGCGATTCTGAGGCCATCACCGTAATGGATTCTGGCTATTGCATCGGTTCGATCGAGGATACTGTTCGTAGACTATCGGCATGTACCCACGTTGTCGGAACGTCCTGCACGCCCACGCGGATGATGTGAGCCTGAGCGCTGAGAGTAGGATGCGGGCCGGCAATGGGGGTTGACTGGCAGTTTGACGTCCTACAACGACCTCGTTAGCGTGCTGCTTGTTCGATAGGGGGCAGCATGCCAGCTTACATGATTTTTGACGTCCAAATTGATAATATGGCCCGCTATCAAGAGTTCATGGCCGGGGTGAAGCCCGCGCTGGAGGCGGCGGGGGCGCGCTATCTCGCACGCGGCGGGGCGCATACCGTCCTTGAAGGCGATTGGCAGCCAAGACGGATTGTCCTGCTCGAGTTTCCGTCGACCAAAGCGGCCGAAGATTTCTACAATAGCGAGACCTATCGAAACCTCAAAGCAATTCGCGATGAATGTAGTTCCGCTCGCCTCGTG
>DAICZI010000363.1:2263-2602 GCA_027311205.1 Beijerinckiaceae bacterium
GTCGAAGGCCTCTAACGGTCAAGGCGCAAATCTACGCGGCGCATGAAGAATGCCTGGGCGAAAACACGTATCTGCCATGCCCCTGTCGAATGTGCCGCGATTGGCGACCTTGTTGCCTGGAGCCCGAGCGGCAAAGATCCGTTCCCGACATGAAAACCGGAAGCCTTTTGCGCCGAGTTTCCTTGAAATGCGCAACTAACCTGCATCGTTGCAACAAAGTCTCGATGCGTCACGATACCGAACTCAATCAAGACTCTGGTGTCATGCTTCCCGAGAAATCGCCGCGCTGAAGTGCGCGACGGCGCTGTCTATGACGTCCTGATGGTTGCCGGCCCCAAG
>DAICZI010000364.1 GCA_027311205.1 Beijerinckiaceae bacterium
CCTTATATGTATCGTTGCTTCGGTAGCGGTGACTTTTTGGGGTGGGTTCCGCGAGGGACCCGCTCTTTTCGTTTTTAAGGGCTCTGGCTGCGTCAGCCATCGCCCGACAGCCTGAAGCTGGAGCCTCGTTTGAATTCGACTGATCCGATGGTCACCCCTGCCGAGAATCTCGACGAACCACGTCTGGTGGTTGAGAGCGGCGTGGCGGCGCGGATTGCGGCGCTGGTGATTCCGGTGCTGCATGATCTCAATTTGCGGCTGGTGCGGGTCAAGCTTTCGGGGCAGGACGGGACAACGGTCCAAATCATGTGCGAGCGCGCCGATGGCACGATGGATGTCGATGCCTGCGAGGCCGCCAGCCAGGCGCTGTCGCCGGTGCTTGATGTCGCTGATCCCGTGCCGCAGGCCTATCGGCTGGAAGTGTCCTCGCCGGGGATCGACCGGCCACTGGTGCGGGTCAGCGATTTTGTTCGCGCCATTGGCCACGAAGCCAGATTGGAAACGGCGCAGCCTGTTGAGGGACGCCGCCGTTTTCGCTGCTGGATCGAGGCGGTGGAACCCGGCTGCCTGCGCATCAACCGGCTTGATGCCGGCCCCAATGACGAGGCGATCGTGAAGCTGCCGCTGGAGATGATCGCCGATGCTCGTCTGGTGCTGACCGAAGCGCTGATCCGCGCGACCCTGCGGGGCGCCAAAGGCAAGTCGTCGCCTGATGAAGTTGCGGCCCCAGCCTCAAAAAAGTCCATAGGCAAGAGCAAAGCCAAGCCCGTTTTGCCATCTGGCATTCAGGCAGGCTTGCGCGATGCCAAACAACCCACCCGACGCCCCAGCGCCGTATCGCGTGATGCGTCAAGCAAATCAGCCCGCCTCAAAGGAGACTAAGCCATGGCCGTTAGCGCCAATCGACTGGAACTGCTGCAGAACATCGACGCGGTTGCCCGCGAGAAGATGATTGACCGGCAGATCGTCATTTCGGCGATGGAGGAGGCCCTGCAAAAGGCCGCCCGCTCGCGCTATGGTCAGGAAACCGATGTGCGCGCCGAGATCAACCCGCGCACGGGCGAAATCCGCTATTCGCGCCTGCTGCATGTGGTTGAACTGGTTGACAATGATGCTGTTGATATTTCGCTGGCCGATGCGCGGCTTCGCAATCCGGCGGCCCAGGTCGGCGATTACATGGCCGAAACATTGCCGCCATTCGATTTCGGCCGCGTTGCGACGCAGGGGGCCAAGCAGGTGGTCAAGCAAAAGGTCTATGAGGCCGAGCGTGACCGCCAATATGAAGAATACAAGGATCGCATGGGCGAGATCGTCAATGGCGCGGTCAAGCGGGTCGAGTATGGCAATGTCTACGTTGACCTTGGCCGCAGCGAGGCGGTCATCCGCCGTGACGAATTGATCCCGCGTGAGGCTTTCCGGCCTGGCGACCGGGTGCGCGCCTATGTCTATGACGTGCGCCGCGAGCAGAAGGGGCCGCAGATTTTCCTGTCGCGCACCCATCCGATGTTCATGTCAAAGCTTTTCATGTCGGAAGTGCCGGAAATTTATGATGGCGTCATCGAGGTGAAATCGGTGGCGCGCGATCCCGGCTCACGGGCAAAAATCGCGGTCATTTCGCGTGATTCCTCGATTGATCCGGTGGGGGCCTGCGTGGGTATGCGCGGCTCGCGCGTGCAGGCCGTGGTCAATGAGTTGCAAGGCGAGAAAATCGACATCATCCCGTGGTCGGCGGATGCGGCGACCTTCATCGTCAATGCCTTGCAGCCCGCGGAAGTCGCCAAGGTGGTGCTGGACGAGGATTCCTCGCGCATCGAGGTGGTGGTGCCCGACGATCAACTGTCGCTGGCCATCGGCCGTCGCGGGCAGAATGTGCGCCTCGCATCGCAATTGACCGGCTGGGATATTGATATTCTGACCGAGGCCGAAGAATCGAGCCGACGCCAGAAAGAGTTCCGGGCCCGCACCGACATTTTCATGCAGGCGCTGGATGTTGATGAAACTGTCGGGCAATTGCTGGCTGCCGAAGGCTTCCGTTCCGTTGAGGAACTGGCCTTCGTCAACCCTGCCGAGCTCACCAATATCGAAGGCTTTGATGACGATACCGCGCAGGAAATTCAGGCGCGCGCCCAAGGCCACCTCGCCCGCATCGAGGCGGAACTGGATGAAAAGCGTCTGGCGCTGGGTGTGTCCGATGAGTTGAAGGGCCTTGAGGGCATGACATCGACAATTCTGGTCAAGCTCGGCGAGAACGGCATCAAGACCGTTGAAGACCTTGCGGGTTGCGCCACCGATGATCTGACCGGCTGGCAGGAACGCAAGAATGGCGAGACGGTGCGCGAGGCAGGCTATCTTGATGGCCTCGAAGTCACGCGCGAAGAGGCTGATGCGCTTGTGATGCGTGCCCGTGTCAAGGCAGGCTGGATCGAGGCGCCTGAACCTGCTGCCGAAACGCAGACGGAAGGGGAGTAAGCCAGTATCAACCCGGTGATCCCCAGCGACGACGATGCCACGATAGAGCCGGAGGCTTCCGGAGCGGAAGCCGCGCCGACGCTGGTCTCCGAACGCACCTGTATCGTCACGCGCCAGACC
>DAICZI010000365.1 GCA_027311205.1 Beijerinckiaceae bacterium
CATCGCGGGCCAGTTGGTCATGGCGGGCACGCACGGCGTTGATCTGCGGCTCCACCGCCTCAAGCCGTGCCACGGCGGTCTCCAGCAACTCAGACGCCGAAACCTCGCGCTTTCGCACCAATTCGGCAAGTCCGAGGGCATCATGATCAGCAAAAGCCTGAAATAGTCCCATTACAACGCCCCCCATAGGCCTGAAACTTGCGCGCTTCGGCCCTGATTATACATGGATTCAAACTGATCACAGTCCCTTTGTGCGTCTGCAATGCCAGCACGATTCCCTGCCCTAAAGCGGGGGTGTCACCACGGCAAAGGCCGCACCTTGCGGATCAAGACAGTTTGCCACCTTTTGGCCTCCCGGCACTTCCATCGGCCCCATCAGGATTTGACCGCCCGAGGCTTTGACGCGAGCCACCGCATCGTTGATGTCGCTTACAGTAAAGACAAAATTCCACACCGAAACCGGCACCTGCGGCGGGCGGTTCATCATGCCACCGAGTGGCTCGTCGCCGATACCGAAGATCTCATAAGGCCCCATGTCCCCCATGTCGTGGGTTTGCAGCTTTTTCAGGCCGAAATATTTGCCATAAAACGCCAACGCGCCCGGAACATCGGAGGTGTAGAGTTCATGCCATCCGACTGTGCCCGGCGCATGGCGAACGGGTTGCGGCGCGTCGCTCGGCAAGGGCTTGAACAGCATGAAAGCCGCGCCGGCCGGGTCAGCCATCACCGCGAAGCGCCCGACTTGGGGAATATCTGTCGGGGCAAGGTGAACGACCGCGCCATCCGCCTGCATGGCCTTGGCCGTAGCGTCGACATCGGCGCAGGCCAGATAGGCATTCCAATGGGGAGGCACGCCCGCCTGCCTCAAATGGGGCGGAAGATCCATGATGCCCGCTACGGGCGCGCCGCCAGCTTTGCCGATGATATAGGGCATGCCCGGCATGGGCGCGTCATCGGTGGCCCAGCCCAGAACCGCGCTGTAAAAGGCCCGCGCAGCGGCCATGCTTGTGGTCGAAAGTTCATACCAGACGAAGGGCGAAGCTGACATGGGAGGCTCCCATTCCCGGGTCGTGAGAACAAAAGGCTAACACTTCGCAATGGCGAGTCAAGCAGTTTTCTGCCAAAGATTCTGTGGCCTGCGAACCGGCCCGCGGCCATCCAGACTCATC
The DNA here is from genome assembly GCA_027311205.1 of Beijerinckiaceae bacterium. Taxonomy (GTDB): domain Bacteria; phylum Pseudomonadota; class Alphaproteobacteria; order Rhizobiales; family Beijerinckiaceae; genus REEB77. The sequence continues at coordinate 1,170 of DAICZI010000365.1, forward strand.
TGGAAGCGCGGGCGGATACTGATACAGTTGCGCAAGTTGCGCGCCTGCTTTAGGCGGATGATATGAAGTTTCTTGATCAAGCCCGCATATTTGTTCGATCCGGTGATGGCGGTGGCGGCGTTATCTCGTTCCGGCGCGAAAAGTTCATCGAATTTGGCGGCCCTGACGGCGGCGATGGCGGCAAGGGTGGCGACGTCATCATCACCTGCGTCGAGGGCCTCAACACGCTGATCGACTACCGCTTCCAGCAGCACGTAAAGGCCAAGACCGGCACACATGGCATGGGCAAGAACCGGACTGGCGCCAAAGGTGCAGATGCCGTGCTGCGCGTGCCCGCTGGCACGCAAATTCTCGAAGAAGACGGCGAAACGCTGATCGCCGATCTCGTCAAGATTGGTGACAGCATCAGGGTGGCGCGCGGCGGCAACGGCGGTTTTGGCAATGCCCATTTCAAAACCTCGACCAACCAGGCCCCGCGCCGCGCCAATGCTGGCCAGCCGGGCGAAGAGCGCGTCTTGTGGCTGCGCCTGAAGCTGATTGCCGATGCCGGGCTGGTGGGCCTGCCCAATGCCGGAAAGTCGACCTTTCTGGCCGCGGTCAGTGCGGCCAAGCCAAAAATCGCCGATTATCCTTTCACCACCCTCGAGCCCCAACTCGGCGTGGTGGGCTTTGCGGACCGCGAATTTGTGCTGGCCGATATTCCCGGTCTCATCGAGGGTGCGCATTTGGGCGCGGGGCTGGGCGACCGGTTTCTTGGCCATGTCGAGCGCTGCCGGGTGATCCTGCATCTGGTCGATGCCAGCGGCGAACATGCCGGCAAGGCGTGGCGCACCGTGCGCGGCGAGCTTGAAGCCTATGGCCAAATGCTGGCCGACATGCCTGAAATCGTCGCGCTGACCAAGGTTGACTGCGTTGATGACGCAAAGCTGAAACAGCAATCGGAGCGGCTGCGGCGGGTCTGCGGGCACACCCCGCTCAAAATCTCGGCCGCTACCGGGCTCAACATGCGCGAAACTCTTGCAAAGCTGCTGACCATAATTGATCAGGCCAAAGCCAAGGCTGCGGTGGAAGCTGCGCCCGTCGAGAGTTGGACGCCGTGAGCCAGAGTCTGCTGCTTCGCCATGCTGATGTGCTGGTGACGATGGACGGTCAACGCCGTGAAATCAGGGACGGCGCGGTGCTGATTGAGGGCAATGTTATCGCCAGGGTCGGAACCAGCGCCGACATGCCTGCCACTGCCGACGAAGTGCTTGATCTTTCCGGCCATGTCGTCATGCCCGGCATGGTCAATACCCATCACCACATGGTGCAAAGCCTGACGCGGGCCCTGCCTGCGGCGCAGGACGCCGAATTGTTTGACTGGCTCGTCGCGCTTTATCCGGTCTGGGCGAAGCTGACGCCGCCGATGATCCGGGC
>DAICZI010000366.1 GCA_027311205.1 Beijerinckiaceae bacterium
CGACATTCATGTTGCCAAGTTCGGCAGCAAGGGCGGCGTCGTCGAGCAAAGTCCATTGCGCCAGCGTCCCATGCACCCGCTCAGCCATATTGGCGGCAGCAGCTTTGGTATAGGTCAGGCACAGAATCCGCCCCGGCGCGGTGCCCTGAAGCAAGATGCGAATCACCCGCTGCACCAGCACGTGAGTCTTGCCCGACCCCGCATTGGCCGAGACAAAGACGTTCAACCTCGGATCAGACGCCTGACCCTGCCGGGCTTTGGTAGCCTCATCAATGATCCGGCGGCTACCTGACGCGGCGCTCATGCGATGTGGCCTTCATCTTCGCCAGCCCATTCCTCATTGCGGGCGAGGTGCTCGTAGGCATTGTAGCGCAGGGCCAGCGCCGGACGCGGCATGCTGGGATAGGTGGTGGCAGGATCACGGAACTGGTTGAGCATGCGCAAAAGCTGGTCGCGATGCCGCAGGATCAGTTCCACAAGTGTCTTGTCCTTGGAAACGACGACTTGCGGCGCGCCGGTGCCACCTGTCCCCAGTTTCAGAAGTTGCAACGCCTCGATCTCGGCGCCCTTGGGCGCGAGGCTGAACCCGCCCTCGCGCAAAATCAGCCCCTCAAGGGTCAATTGCGGCGAAAAACCCGCCACTATCTGCGGATTGGTCGGCATGACGCCGGTCTTGTAATCGGTGATGACATGGCCGCCAAAGGCATCAACACTAATACGATCAGCCCGCGCCGTCAGCGTGAAGGTCGAGCCATCATCCAGCGTAAACTGCACCCGCCCCGGCACCTCAGCGCTGACAGTGATGGCTTTGGCCCGAGCTTCGGCTTCAAAATCTAGAAATTGCGCCAGCGCCGCCTCGATCACCGGCCAGTGGAATGTTTGAAAACCGGCATTTTGCAGAAAGCGCCCAAAGGCGTCCCGCGCCATGCCTTCAAGCCTGGCGGCAGCGTCAGATGGCAAGGGGCCTGAAGGAAAGCTTCGCACAAAGGTCGCGAAAATATCATGCAAAATCACCCCGCGCTCGCGCACCCCGGCCGTCTGATCCAGGGGATCGAGCGGCTTCAGACCCAATATTTTGTCGGCATAGTGGGCATAGGGGTCGCGTCGCAGCGTCTCGATGGCGGTGACGCTCAGCCGGTCGGGGCGCAGGCGCAAGGGCGGACAGGGCTGCGGCGGGGCGATCGGCGTGACCCGCGCCACCGCATCAAGCCCGCGCGCCAGATCAAGCCAGCTCTGGCCGCGTGCCACGCAAACCTGCCAGGGCGCACCCGCCAGCGCTTGCAGCCGCAACAGGAAGCGCGAGGCCGTGGTCGGCGCGCCGCCCCTTTTATGGGCGCGGCTGAGAATGACCCGGCCATTGCCCAGCGCCGCGACAAAATCATGCGCGGTCTGGCCAATGCGCCGCTCTGGCGTTGAAAGTCCCAATTCGGCCCGCATCGGCCGGTTGAGAAAGGCATCGGCTTCGGCGGCGGGCGGCCAGACGGTCTCGTCGAGACCCCCCAGCAGCACCAGATCAGCGTCAAGCAGGCGCGCTTCCAGAAGGCCGAGAATTTTCAGACGCGGATGGGCGCGGCGCTGGGCCACGCACCATGGTTTCACGCAATTGTGCCGCAAACAGGCCCGCATAATCTGCGGCATTCAGCCCCATGTCATCCTGCGAGGCGGCGGCGAGATCGGCAAACACATCGTCAAGCGCCGACCATTCCAGGCTTTGCGCCACCGCCCGCAGCGGCGCAAGATCGGCCATGACCGCGATATGCCGGGTGATCCATTCGCTGAGGCGTGCGGCGGGCTCAGGGGTCGCAAACCCGGCCAGGGCGGCATAGAGCCGCGTCAACACCGCCTCGGCACCCGCCCAGTCAGCGTCAGTGAGGGCCTTCGTCGCCTGATGCGCATGATATTCGTCAGCGGCCTGCCGCGCCGCCGCCACCAGCGCCGCCGCATCGCCAGCATCGCTGTCAGGCAGAAGCACCCGGAAAACCCCGGTTTCGATGGTGCTGGCGGCGACATCCAGAGTCGCCCTGTCAAGATCGAAGCTCAGCAAGGGATGGTGCAGCAAGGCTAGAAGGTCGCGCGGTTGCTGCCCGCCGACATGGCAGGTCAGCGCCAGCAAAGCCAGCGATCCCGCCCCGGAAACCGCCAGCGGTTCGCCACCTGAATCGTCAATATCAATGTCCCAGCGCCGCAACTCGGCCTTGACCCGTGCTGCAAGGCCGCGATCCGGCGTCACCAGGGCTGCGGTGACATCGGCATCTTCCAGCGCGTGCCGCATGGCCAGCGCCAGCGCCAGCGCCTCCTCGCGTTCATCGGCGGCCTCAACAAAGGTGACATCGGCCAGCGCTGCCGCAACGCCATCATCGCCCATCGTGCTGCGCCAGTGCCGCCACGCCGCCGTGGCCTCGACCGGGCGCAATGCCTCGCTGGCCAGGCGCATCCGCGCCGCAATCTGCGGGCTGACGATCCCCAGCGGCCGCACGTCGCCGCGCGTGATACGCAGGATGGGCAGCAGCCGCGCCAGCGCCGCTTGCGGGTGGGTCGCGCCAATCACGTTGCGATCGCCATCCAGTGCGCCGAGACTGTCAA
>DAICZI010000367.1 GCA_027311205.1 Beijerinckiaceae bacterium
GAACTGGAGGATGTGAACAATATCCGGTCAGACACCTCGGCCCAGTCCACGCATTTTTCGGACAGGCTTGGCGATGGCGCGGCCCGCGACGCCGAATTTGCCGCCATCTCCAACAGCATCAAAACCCTCGATTTTACCAAAGCCATCAAGCAGATCAGGAGTTACGAAAGCCGCTGACGGGTGGGTGCCTTGGCGCGGTCATTCACCGCTTGCGTCAACGAATCGTCCCAGGCAGGGCCCGACAGCAGATGATCAACCAGCGTCGGCCTTCCGGCGCGCAGCGCATTATAATCCATGGCCGAAAGCACGACCGCAGCACGTTCGCCCCGCACCGTCACCACCTGCGGGCCTTGCCTGCGGGCATTCTGCACGAGTTTCGAGAATTGGTTTTTGGCGTCCTGCAACTGCCAGTCCATAGTGCCCTCCAGTCAATCCTGCCTGCCCAGCTACCCAAGGCCCGGCATCGGATTCGTCAACTCATTCAGCAGCCTTCAGCCACGAAATAGGGCGACGGCGACACCCCCCCGCTCACGGCGCCTTCAAAATCCGGCCATCGGGTGCCATGACGCTGACCCGCAGCGGGATTCCGGCCTCGACGCTTTTCGAGACCGTGCAGAAGTCCTCGAAATTCTGCAGCGCCCGCTCCAGATGTTCCAGATTTCCAGGCTCGCTGCCCATCGTCAGATGGGCGTCAAGGGCAACCACGCGCAGGCGGCCCCGCTCATTGCGGCCCATGCGGCAGGTGACTTTGGCATGCACCTCGCCAGCATCCTCGCGATAGCGGCCATTGGCGAAAACCAGGCTCGCCGACAGGCAATTGGCCACCGCCGCCGCCAGCCACTGCACCGGCGAGGGGGCCGAACCATCCCCCAGGGGGGCGGGCTCATCGGCGTAGGCGTGCGGCAAATCCGCGCCAAAATCCACCAGAAAGCGATATTTGTTCAGCCGCTGGACGCTGACACTGACCTCTTCATGTTGTTCCGCCACGTCGCTCATGCCGATCCATCCTCTGCCTCATACGTGCATGTGCCGCCGCAATGCCGCGCCAAAACCGATCCAGCCAATACCCGCGAACATCAGATCAATGCTCAGGAACAGGCCCAGCACATAAAGGCTGGAGACCGGCCAATGAGCAAGGATGATGATGCCGAGCAAGGTGGTGATGGCCCCTGACAAAACCACGAACCACCAGGCCGAGCCCGCCTGCATCTGAAAGCCAAGAAACATCCGCACCGCGCCACTGGCCACCAGAAACGCGCCCAGAAACAGCGTCAGCACACCCGCCGCCAGCACCGGATTCATCAGCACCGAGATGCCGGCACCAAGATAAATCAGCCCCAGCAGCACCCAGATGAAAAAGCCGCCCCAGGTCTTGTTGTGAACCCCGATGCCGACTTCCGCGATGCCCGCCAGCAGCATCATGATACCCACGAAATAGACTGACACCAGCGTTGCAACCAGCACCGAACCGAAGGCCAGCACCCCCAGCGCCGTGACCAGAACCCCAAAGGCGATGATCCACCCAGCGCGAGCCCGCAAAGCGACAATGCCGCTGCCAAGATTATGCGGCGGGATGCCGCCGGTCAGGTTGGTCTGGCTCATGAAATTTCCCCGTGATAGTGGTCTGCAACACTGGAACGTCCAGCAAAGCCGCCGGTTTTCGCCATGCGCGCACCCGGCCTCTCCTAACATGGGGGGCCGCGTGCGCCAGCACAACCCATCCCGGCCCGGAGGCCAAAGAAGCCAAACCGGATGATAGCCCCTCAGCCCGGCAAGTCGAGTCCGCATGGGAGCCAGGCTCGGCAATCGGCGCAAATTGACCAAATGCCCGCAAATGCGAGACGAAACTGCGAAAATGGTAATGCCGGTCATGTCGGGAATGACGTGGCAGCCAAGCCGCCGGGTCGCCGCCAGAAGGCCGATTAAGCGCGAAACCAGCCGCCGCGGCCCACGACCAGCGCGATGATGCTGCCATAGGCGAAGAGGCTGAGCGCCAGCACGGCGAACAGCATGTCGAGCGAACCGGTGAGCTTTAGCGCCAGCCAGCCCAGCGTGATGGTGATGAGCAAACGCGCGAGCCCGGCCAGCAGCGGCACCAGCAGGCGTCCTGCCCCCTGCGAGGCAAAATACAGCGCCAGCCCCATGCCGAAAAACCCGTAGAACGGCCCGACGATGCGCAGATAGGCGGCACCGGTGGCCAGCATCTGCGGATTATGGCTGAACAAGCCGAGCCATTGGCCCGGAAACAACGCTGCGCCAAGGCCAATGATTTCGCACGCCACGAACGACAGACCAGCGCCCATCTGTGCGATGTGCAGGGCGCGGGCTTGTTGTCCGGCACCAATATTCGTGCCGACCATCGCGACAATCGGTGCGCCAAAGCCGAACACCAGCGGAATCAGCAGATATTCCAGCCGCACGCCAGTGCCAAACCCGGCAATGGCGTCCTCGCCAAACCTTGTCCCGACCAGCGCCGTGGCGGCGATAATCGCCAGATTGGTCTGCAACGAGGAAACAGTTCCCACCAGCCCGACTTTCAGAATATCGGCAAAGAGATTCCAGCGCAGCCGTGCAAACCG
>DAICZI010000368.1 GCA_027311205.1 Beijerinckiaceae bacterium
TGATGCGGTCGAGGCCAAGATTGAGGATGGTAAATTCTCGGTCAAGCCGCGTGGCAATGAGCGCATGGGCCGTATGATGTGGGGCACCACCCGTGCGGTGGTTGCCAACATGGTCAAGGGCGTGTCGGAAGGCTATGCCAAGACGATGGAAATTAACGGCACTGGTTTTCGCGCAGCTGTGCAGGGGCCGAATTTGGTGTTGAATCTTGGCTTTTCGCATGATGTGGTGTTCCCGGTTCCCGAGGGTATCAAAATCAGCTGCGAGAAACCGACATTGATTAAAATCGAAGGTGTCGACAAGCGTTTGGTCGGTCAGGTTGCTGCTGAGATCCGCGCGTATCGTCCACCTGAGCCTTATAAGGGCAAGGGTGTGAAGTTTGTGGGCGAGGCGATTCGGCGCAAGGAAGGCAAAAAGAAATGATGAGTTCAACTCGCGACAAGGAAACGCGTCGGCGGCTGCGGCTGCGCTATCAATTGCGCAAGAAATCTGGTGGGCGTCCGCGCCTATCGGTGTTTCGTTCTGGCAAACATATCTATGCCCAGGTGATCGACGATGCGGCGGGCCGCACACTCGCGGCGGCTTCCTCACTCGATGCCGGTTTGCGCACGGAGTTGCGCACCGGTGCCGATCGCGAAGCCGCGGCTGCGGTGGGCAAGCTGGTCGCCGAGCGGGCGAAGGCGGCCGGGGTAACCCAGGTCGTATTCGATCGTGGCGCCTATATTTATCATGGTCGGGTCAAGGCCCTGGCTGAAGCCGCTCGCGAGAGCGGACTTGATTTCTAAGGAGTAGGGCATGGCACGGGAACCACGCGACGGTCGGGGCGAAGGTCGGGGTCGTGAACGCGAGCGGGATCGCGATGGCGATGAACTGATCGACAAGCTGGTCACAATTAACCGCGTTGCCAAGGTGGTTAAAGGCGGTCGTCGCTTCGCCTTTGCGGCATTGGTGGTGGTTGGCGATCAAAAGGGCCGGGTTGGCTACGGCGCCGGTAAGGCGCGCGAAGTGCCCGAAGCGATTCGCAAGGCCACGGAACGCGCGAAGCGCGGCATGATCCGGGTGCCGATGCGCGAAGGTCGCACGTTGCATCATGATGTCGAAGGCAGCTTCGGCGCCGGTCATGTGGTGTTGCGCGCTGCCCCGGCGGGTACTGGCATCATCGCGGGGGGCCCGATGCGTGCGGTGTTTGAGACGCTTGGCATTGGCGATGTGGTGGCCAAATCGCTCGGCAGCCGCAATCCGCATAATATGGTGAAAGCCACGTTCGATGCGCTTTCCAACTGCGCCAGCCCGCGCTCGGTCGCAGCGCGCCGTGGCAAGAAGGTCGCCGATCTGTTCGGCAAGCGCGACAAGGAGACCCACGTCGATGCCTGATATTTTTGAGCCAATGGCCGGCAAGCGGGTGAAAGTCACTCAAACCGGCTCTCCGATTGGTCGTAAGCCGGGCCAGCGTGAAACGCTGATTGGCCTTGGGTTGCGGCGCATGCATGCGAGCCGTGAGCTAACGGCGACACCGGAAGTATTGGGCCGGGTGCGCAAGGTCGCGCATCTGCTCAAGGTTGAGGAATTGGCGTAATGAAACTGAACGAACTGCGCGACAATCCCGGTTCGCGCCTGAAGTCAAAGCGGCTTGGTCGCGGCATTGGGTCTGGCAAGGGCAAGACCTCCGGCAAGGGTGTGAAGGGTCAGAAGGCGCGCGAAGGCGTGTCGCTGAACGGGTTCGAGGGTGGTCAGCTGCCGATTTATCGCCGGTTGCCCAAGCGCGGCTTTAATAATCGTAATCGCAAGGAATTTGCGGCGGTCAATCTCGGCAAGCTCGATGCCGCGATCGAATCGGGCAAGATCGATGCGATGCAGCCGATCACGGAGGAAGTTTTGCGGGCGGCTGGCCTTTATGGTGGCAAAAAGGTGGATGGCGTTCGCCTGTTGGCGCGCGGCGAAATCACCCGCAAGGTTATCATTGAAGTGTCTGGCGCGTCGGTAAGCGCGATTGCGGCGATTGAGCAGGCGGGCGGTTCGGTGAAAACGCGCATCCCGGCCAAGGCGACAGAGGCTGCAGCCTGAGCCTCTTGCCGTGACGCGGTTTGCGCCACATGATAGTGATCGAGCGGCGCCGAAATAGGTTGCGTTCAGCAACCTGATCGGCGCCGTTGATATTTGTGCGATCCCTGTCGCGGGAGCGGCGGGAAACTGTTCAGGAGAAGCCCATGGCGTCGGCGGCAGAACAACTCGCCTCCAGTATGAATCTCGGCAGCTTCGCGAAAGCGACCGAGCTCAAGCAGCGCATCTGGTTCACCCTCGGCGCTCTGGTTGTGTTTCGCCTGGGCACCTATATCCCTGTCCCCGGCGTCGATGCCACGGTCATGACGCATCTGATGGCGCAAAATGGTGGCGGTGTGCTGGGCATGTTTAACATGTTTACGGGCGGCGCGCTGGGTCGGATGACAGTGTTCGCCCTGAACATCATGCCCTACATCTCCGCCTCGATCATCATGCATTTGATGCAAGCGGCGGTGCCCAGCTTGGAGACCCTGAAAAAAGAGGGGCAATCCGGCCAGCAGAAAATCAATCAATATACC
>DAICZI010000369.1 GCA_027311205.1 Beijerinckiaceae bacterium
ACCCCTGGATGGCTTCGTCCCTCGCCAGGACGGGAAAAATGCGCGTCGAGGCGCAGGTGACCGAAAGCCTAGAACCCATGCGCGTAGATGACTTCGATTTCCAGCTTCCGCCCGAGCGCATTGCGTTGCGGCCTGTTGCGCCGCGTGATGGCGCGCGGTTGCTCCATGTCGATGGCGCGGGGGCGCTCAGCGACCATGTCTTCAGTGATCTTGCCCACCTCCTCAGGCCCGGCGATGCTTTGGTGGTCAATGACACCCGGGTGATTTCGGCGCGGCTTGCAGGCATCCGGGTGCGCGAGGGCAATAGCGCGCGCATCGAGGCGACGCTGCACCAGCGCGTCAAAGGCGATGTCTGGAAAGCCTTCCTGAAGCCGGCCAAGAAAGTCCGCCAGGGTGAGCGCATCCGCTTCGGGTCCGAAACCGAAAGCGGCGTTTGTCTGCTCGACCATCTTGATGCGATGGTTGAGGAAACGCTTCCAAATGGCGAAGCTGTGCTGCGGTTTGCCTTTTATGGGCCGGTGCTGGATGAGGCGCTGGAGCGCATCGGTTCGATGCCGCTGCCGCCCTATATTGCGGCGCGACGGCCCACCGACGATGCCGACCGGCAGGATTATCAAACCCTCTTTGCTGATGAGGCCGGCGCGGTGGCCGCGCCGACAGCGGGCCTGCATTTCACCGATGACCTGATCGCCAGGCTCGCGGGGCACGGCGTCAGCCTGCACAGGCTGACCTTGCATGTCGGGGCGGGCACTTTTCTGCCGGTGAAAGCCGAGGACACGGCAGACCATTACATGCACGCCGAATGGGGCCGGATCGGCGCCGAAACGGCGGCAGCGCTCAATGCGGTGCGGGCCAAAGGCGGGCGCATTGTCGCGGTCGGCACCACGGCGCTGCGCCTGCTGGAAAGCGCCGCGCATGATGGCCAGATCGAGGCTTTTGCGGGCGATACGGCGATTTTTATCACGCCAGGCTATCGTTTTCAGGGCGTAGATGCGCTGATCACCAATTTTCATTTGCCGCGCTCGACCTTGTTCATGCTGGTCTCCGCCTTTGCCGGGCTGGAAACCATGCAGCGTGCCTATGCCCATGCCATCGCGGCGCATTACAGATTTTATTCCTATGGCGACGCATGCCTGCTGGAAAAACCGTCGCATGGCTGGCCATGAGCGACGCCTTCAGTTTCGATCTCCAGGCACGTGATGGCGCGGCGCGGCGGGGTGCCGTCACCACGGCGCATGGAACGATCCAGACGCCGGCCTTCATGCCGGTCGGCACGGCGGCAACCGTCAAGGCCATGCACCCTGAGGGGGTGCGGGCGCTTGGTGCCGATGTCGTGCTCTCCAACACCTATCATCTGATGCTGCGGCCGGGCGCGGAGCGCGTCGCGGCGCTGGGCGGCCTGCACAGCTTCATGAACTGGCCGCACCCGATTCTCACGGATTCTGGCGGGTTTCAGGTGATGTCGCTGGCGAAACTGCGCAAGCTTGATGCCGATGGCGTCACGTTCCAGTCGCATATTGATGGCGCGCGTCACCGCCTGACGCCGGAACGCGCCATGGAAATTCAAGGCCTGCTCGGCTCCGATATTCAGATGCAGTTTGATGAATGCGTGAAACTGCCTGCCAGCCATGAGGAAACCGCCCGCGCCATGAACCTGTCGCTGCAATGGGGCGAGCGCTCGCTCAAAGCTTTCAAAGGCGGGCCGGGGCAGGCGGCGTTTGGCATTGTGCAGGGCGGGGCGGAAGCCGATTTGCGCCGCCAGAGCGCCGGTGCGGTCGCCGCGATGGGTTTTGGCGGCAATGCCATTGGCGGGCTGGCGGTGGGCGAGCCGCAGGACGTGATGCTGGCGATGATCGAGGAGGTCGAGCCGCTGCTCCCTGCCGGGAAGCCGCGCTATCTGATGGGGGTCGGCACGCCCGATGATCTCCTCGCCGCTGTGGCGCGCGGCGTCGACATGTTTGATTGCGTCATGCCAACCCGGGCCGGGCGGCATGGCCTCGCCTATACAAGATTTGGCAAGATCAATCTGCGCAATGCCAAACACGCCGAGGATCCGAGCCCGCTTGATGCCAGCTCGGACATCCCGGCCGCCCGCGATTATGCGCGCGCCTATCTGCATCATCTGGTGAAATCGGGCGAGATTCTCGGCATGATGCTGCTGACCGAAGTGAATATCGGCTATTACCAAACGCTGATGCGCGGGGCGCGCGAGGCGATCATGGCGCGCCGCTTTGCCGATTACGCCGCTGAAGTGCGCGAGGGTTGGTCGCGCGGTAGCTAGTAATGGTTTTTGCACGGCTCGGGCAACGACTTGCCTGGAGAGGCGGGGTGAAAGTCTGGTTCATGGGGCGTTCAGGTCAACAGCCTTAAAGAGCCCAGCTGTGATTTGCGGGGCGGAGGTGCGGGGAATTTGACCTCTGGCCGGAATCACCACATTGTTGCCAAATCGGGGCGGTTCAGTGCAGAATCTTCCCGGCCCATGAGGAGATTATGATGAAATTTCATTTGAAGATGGCGGCCCTAGGGGCTGTGTTGTTGCTGGCCGCACCGCTCGCCATGGCTC